>CAMPHB010000082.1 GCA_946885755.1 uncultured Methylophaga sp.
GGATTGCACAGCACGGGATACCCCGTGAGCACTGAAAATCAATGTCGCCGCATCCGGTACATCGGCCAGTTCTTCGATAAATACCGCGCCTTTGTTGCGTAAATCTTCCACCACGGTGCGGTTATGCACCACTTCATGACGCACATACACCGGTGCGCCGAATAATTCCAGCGCCCGCTCGACAATATCAATCGCCCGATCTACGCCGGCGCAGAAACCGCGCGGATTGGCCATTAATAATTTAGTCATTTACAACACCGCCTTGGGATAAGAACCCAATACCCGAAACATAGAAGACTCATGTTCAAGGGTTTTTAATGCGGTGGCAACTGCCGGGTCCTGACAGTGGCCGTCAATATCGATGAAAAACACATATTCCCAGATGCCTTTGCGTGATGGCCGCGATTCAATACGGCTCATACTAATGCCGCTTTCGGCAAGCGGTTGCAACAGCTTTTGCAAGGCGCCGGGCTTGTTTTTAGTTGATACCAGCAAAGCGGTTTTATCATCGCCGCTAGGGCCGACATTTTGCGAGCCAACCACCAGAAAACGCGTGGTATTACCGGCTTCGTCTTCAATATTATTGGCCAGCACCTGCAAACCATAGATTTCAGCAGCACTGCTGGCCGCGATGGCCGCCGCATCTGCATCCAGTTTTGCAACGCGCCGCGCCGCTTCTGAATTACTGTCTAGCGGGATTTGTTCAGCATGCGGCAATTGATCACCCAGCCACTGACGACATTGCGCCAATGCCTGTGGATGCGCATAAACCTTTTTGATTTGTGACAGATCAGTCGCTTTACCAAGCAAATAATGATGAATACGCAAAGACACTTCACCATTAATTTTCAGTGATGAGTTAATAAACCGATCCAATGTGTGACTGACCATGCCCTCGGTAGAGTTTTCCACCGGCACCACGCCATAACAGGCGTATTCGGTTTCAACGGCACTGAATACATTGGCAATGGTGCTAACCGGCTGTAACTGTGCCGAACCGCCAAAATGCTTTAAGGCTGCTGCCTGGGTAAACGAACCCTCCGGTCCGAGATAGGCAACTTGCAATGGTTTTTCGGCAGCAAGACAAGCCGACATGATTTCACGAAATAAACGGGCCATTTCGTTATTGGATAACGGGCCGGTATTGCGCGCCATCACATTACGCAAAATCATCGCTTCGCGTTCCGGCCGGTAAAAATCACTTTGATCACCAACCGCTTGTTTAATTTCGGCGACCTGATGCGCCAGCGCCGTCCGTTCATTAAGCAGCGTCTGGATCTTGTCATCGACCGCATCAATCTGCTGACGTACGTCTTGCAAGGCTTTTTGTTCTGACATACTTAACCGAACCTGCGCTCGAATTCCGCCATAAAGGCAATCAGTTTATCGACACCGGCTTCCGGCATGGCGTTATAAAGACTGGCACGCATGCCGCCCAGATCACGGTGGCCTTTCAGCGTCAGTAAACCTTCTGCTGCCGCCATTTGCAAGAATTGCTTATCAAGGCTGCTATCGGCAAGGGTAAACGGAATATTCATCCACGAACGATGCCGCGGATCGATAAGATTGGCATAAAAATCACTGCCATCAATAGCGGTATAAAGCTTACCGGCTTTGCGGGCGTTAATTTCAGCCATGGCGGTCAGACCGCCCTGCTGTTTCAGCCACTGAAATACCAGGCCTGCCAAATACCAGCTATAGGTCGCCGGCGTGTTATACATCGAGCCATTATCCGCATGAATTTTATAATCAAACATGGTCGGGGTGCCCGGCAAGGTTTGACCCATTAAATCACGACGGATAATAACGATACACAAACCCGCCGGACCAATGTTTTTCTGCGCACCGGCATAAATCAGCCCAAACCGGCTGACATCCACCGGCCGCGACAAGATCGTTGACGACATATCCGCGACCAGCGGTGCCTGACTCATCGACGGGATCTCATGACATTCACCCCCCTGAATGGTTTCGTTGGGTGTGTAATGCAGATAGGCCGCATTGTCTGATACCTGCCAGTCAGCAAAATCGGGAATGGTGGTGTATTTCGATGCTTTGGCATCGGCAACCACATTCACTTTGCAATAACGCCCCGCTTCCTTGATAGCTTTTTCTGACCAGGCACCGGTATTGGCATAATCAGCTGTCTTGGCGTCACGCAGCAGATTCATCGGTATCATCGAAAACTGACTGGATGCCCCGCCTTGCAAAAACAGCACGGCATAATCGTCAGAAATACCCATTAATTCACGTAAATCGGCTTCGGCCTGCTGAGCGATTTCGGTATATTCAGGACCGCGATGGCTCATTTCCATCACTGACATCCCACTACCACGCCAATCGAGCATTTCTGCGCTTGCTTGTTGCATGACCGCTTCTGGCAACATGGCCGGACCGGCACTGAAATTATAGGCTCTCAAGGCTTATTCTTCTGTTAAATCATCGGTCTCTGGCAAGTCTTCAGCGTCCTCTTCTTCAATAACACGCTCCAGCCCTACCAGTTTTTCATCTTTGGTCAGATTAATCAGTTTGACACCCTGCGTATTACGGCCGACCAGCGACACATGTTTGACCGGTGTTCTGACCAGTGTGCCGCCGTTGGTTATCAGCATGATCTGATCTTCATCATCGACTTGCACGGCGCCCACTACCTGACCGTTTCTGGCTGAGGTCTGAATTGAAATAATGCCCTGACCACCACGGCCCTGAACACGATATTCTTCGAGGTTAGTACGTTTGCCATAGCCGAATTCGGTCGCTGTTAAAATCGGCCCTTCCGGACGGGCAATGATCAGCGAAATAATTTTTTCACCATCCGCTAAACGCATACCACGAACACCGCGAGACACCCGGCCCATTGACCGCACATCGGTTTCCGGGAAGCGGATAACTTTACCGTTACTGCTGAACAGCATGACATCTGACTGGCCATCGGTCAGCGCCACATCAACCAATACATCATCTTCTTTCAAATCAACGGCAATAATACCGTTGGCGCGTGGCCGCGAGTAATCAACCAGCGGTGTTTTCTTAACCGTACCGCTGGCGGTTGCCATAAAGATAAATTTATCGGCTTCAAACTCTCGGATTGGTAACACCGCATTGATACGTTCACCTTCCTCAAGCGGCAGCAGGTTAACAATCGGTTTGCCGCGTGCGGTGCGACCACCTTGTGGCAGTTCATAGACTTTTTTCCAGTACACTTTACCGGCGCTTGAGAAACACAGCAGCGTGTCGTGGGTATTGGCGATAAACAGATGTTCAACAAAGTCTTCATCTTTCATTGATGTGGCGGCTTTGCCTTTACCACCACGGCGCTGTGCCTGATAGGTATCCAGCTGCGTGGTTTTGGCATAACCGGCATGTGACAAGGTCACTACCATTTCTTCTTCGCAGATCAAATCTTCCAGCGTCAGATCCAAATGGGTATCAAGAATTTCGGTACGGCGTTCATCACCATATTCTTCATTGATAGCCACTAATTCTTGACGAATAACCGCCATCAGGTTATCGGCATCACTCAAAATCGCCAGCAAATCACGGATCTGATCCAATACTTCACGATATTCCTGCAGGATCTTGTCTTGTTCCAGACCGGTCAGACGATGTAAACGCATATCCAGAATGGCCTGAGCCTGGACCGGCGATAAATAGTATTGCCCGTCCACCAGGCCAAATTCCGCCGCCAAATCTTCCGGGCGTGATGCTTCAGCACCGGCAGCGCCGAGCATTTCCAAAATCATTTCACTGCGCCAGCCTTGCGATACCAAGGCTTCTTTGGCTTCGGCCGGACTTGGTGAGGCTTTAATCAGCTCAATCACTTCGTCGATGTTAGCCAGTGCGGTCGCCAGACCTTCTAAAATGTGCGCCCGTTCACGGGCTTTACGCAATTCAAAAATCGACCGGCGCGTGACGACTTCACGGCGATGACGAATGAAAGCTTGCAGGATTTGCTGCAGATTCAGGGTGCGTGGCTGACCATCAACGATCGCCACCATATTGATACCAAACACTGTCTGTAGTTGCGTTTGCTGGTACAGATTATTGAGAATAACTTCCGGTACTTCACCCCGTTTCAGCACAACCACCATACGCATGCCGTCTTTATCAGACTCATCACGCAGCGCTGAAATACCCTCGATTTTCTTCTCTTTGACCAGTTCGGCAATTTTTTCCAGCAGGCGGGCTTTATTGACCTGATACGGCAGCTCAGTGACCACAATACTTTGCTGACCGGTGGCGTCATTGGTTTCAATTTCAGCACGGGCCCGCATATAAACGCGGCCCCGACCGGTGGCATAAGCTTCGGCAATACCGCGCGCACCATTGATCATCGCTGCCGTAGGGAAATCCGGACCCGGTACATACTCCATTAAGCCAGCGACATCAATCTCCGGGTTATCAATCATCGCCACGCAGGCATTGAGAATTTCAGTCAGATTATGTGGCGGGATGTTGGTCGCCATGCCCACCGCGATACCCGATGAACCATTCACCAACAATGCCGGAATTTTGGCCGGTAACACCGATGGCTCAGATTCAGATTCATCATAGTTGGGGACAAAATCGACGGTTTCTTTTTCCAGATCCGCGAGCATTTCATGGGCGATCTTGGCCATGCGAACTTCGGTGTAACGCATGGCTGCCGGTGGATCACCGTCAACTGAACCAAAGTTACCCTGGCCATCAACCAGCATGTAACGCATTGAGAATGGCTGCGCCATCCGTACCATAGTGTCGTAAACCGCCGTATCACCATGCGGATGGTATTTACCGATAACATCACCAACGATACGGGCTGATTTTTTGTAGGAACTGTTCCAGTTATTGCCCAGTTCGCGCATCGCGTACAACACCCTACGATGCACGGGGTTCAATCCGTCGCGAACATCCGGCAGCGCCCCGCCCACAATTAGACTCATGGCGTAATCGAGGTAGGACTGTTTCATCTCCTCCTCAATACCTATCGAGTCTAGTTCCAGCGCAATCTCAGACATGCAGTTTTCTTCCTAAAAAGTGGGGTCGCGAGCGATTGTTACAAAAGAATGGATATTACCACTATTGCCGATTTACTGCACGGCTAAGGTAACGGCTAGGGTGACCCTGCTTTGGCAAAATAATCGCTTAAATCCATCTCCAGCGTGGCGAGAATCTCTTCAAGACCATTTTTCCAGCCGGTTACCACTTCCGATGGGCGGGTTTCATCAATGTCTGCATCGACGCGAAAACCCGTTTGAAACAGCATTTTACTCTCGGTATCACTACCGGCAGGACTGAGGAAAAATTGCATTTCAACAACAGCCAGCGGCGGATATGCTGGTCGTGCATCACCATATAACTTGGTTAAGCCCGTTTCCAGCACCAGATCATGGGCTTCGGTTTCATCGGTTACCACTTTGCTAAACAAGCCGCTTTTCGCCAGCCAGCGTTGCATTTGTGCAGTAAACATTGCCTGAGGGTTGGTCAGCAGTTCATGCGGTGGTTGCGATTCATACTGGTTGTCGCCCACTCTGAACATGATGTCCGGCTCACGAAAATAAGGTGCTACCCGCACCGGTTTGATAAGTAACACCCGATCTTCGGCAAACTGCGGCGCCACATTGCCGCGATCGGCCTCAACTATATATAAGCTTGGCTGCGAGGCATAATCTTCGGCGTCACCACCACCAAAACTGAAACAACCGGATAATATTAAACTTACAGAAAACAACAGGATTTTTTGCCAGACGGTACGCACAGAGAAGACAACTCCTTACCAAAAACAAAACCTGCGAATGCAGGATTTCAGACAACAGCCGCTATAATAGCTGGCAGCCGCCATCGACCTCAACAGCTGGAGCCCCCGTGGACGCAATTACTGCACATATTCGTGACATTCCGGATTTTCCGTCACCCGGGGTAATCTTCAAGGACATCACACCCCTACTGCGTCAGCCTCAGGCCATGCGCGATGCGGTACAGGCCATGATTCGGCCGTTTCAGGATCACCCTTTAACTGCGGTTGCCGGGATGGAAGCACGGGGATTTGTGTTTGGTGCGCTGGCGGCACGTGAATTAAATGTTGGCTTTATTCCGCTGCGTAAGCCCGGCAAATTACCCTATGACATTCACAGCATCGATTATGAACTGGAATATGGCAAAGCCAGTCTGGAAATCCATCAGGATGCGATTGGCGCCGGTGATCGCATTCTGATTATTGACGATGTGCTGGCGACAGGCGGTACGGCTTTAGCCAGTTGTAAACTGGTTGAAAAGCTGGGCGGTGATGTCGCCGGTTGTGCTTTTTTGCTGGAAATCACTGCCCTGCAGGGTCGCCAGAAATTACATGCTTATGCGCTGCACAGCCTGATCC
>CAMPHB010000083.1 GCA_946885755.1 uncultured Methylophaga sp.
ACACAATAAATTCCAGTGGTACATCAAGCCCCTGCAAGGTATTCATGTGGTAATTGACGGTGCATTGATTAGCCAGCTCCGGACACACCCGCACATTCCAACTGGCCCAGGCGGCTTTTTTGTTTGGCAAAACGCGTTTGTCGGAATGCAGCAACATATCGTTTTGTTGATAGCCTATGGCACCGAGAATGTCGATTTCTGCCTGACTGGGTTTATCCAATAAACGCAGCGCCTGATCGGAATGTGTGGCGATCACAACTTTATCAAAACGCTGTGATTCGCCATTAACACGCAGCGTCACACCATTGGCATCACGGCTTATTCGCTGCACCACAGCGGCGGTATGAAATTCTGCCGGGCAACTGGCAACCAGTTTGTCGACGTATCGTTTTGAACCATGCTTCACCACCCGCCACTGCGGCCGTTCGGTCAGATTCAGCATATTGTGGTTATGCATAAAACTGATGAAATAACGCGCTGGAAATTCACGAATGGATACGCCCGGCCCGGACCATAATGCACAAGCCATTGGCATCAAATGATCATCAATAAACACATCGCTGTAATGATTCTGCTGTAAATAATCACCAATGCTGAGGCTGTCATCGTCGCTGTCCAACAGAGTTGGCGCCTCGCGGTAAAAGCGCGTCAGATCCCAAAGCATCCGATAAAACCGTGGGCTCAGCAGATTGCGCCGCTGACAGAACAAACGGTTTAAATCTGTTGCGTTATATTCCAGGCCAGACAACACATTACTAACACTAAAACTCATTGTAGTCGGCTGGCTTTCCACATTAAGTTCTGCTAATAAGCGACTGAAATTAGGATAATTCTGCTCGTTAAAGACAATAAAACCGGTATCAATATCGTATATTTCACCGGCCACACGGATTTCATGGGTATCCGTATGTCCGCCAAGATAATTGCTGGCTTCAAACAAGGTGACCTGATGCTGGTTACTCAGATAATACGCTGCACTGAGACCAGAAATGCCCCCTCCGATAACGGCAATTTTCATTAGCGACGCACCTTACTATGCTGGTGCATATCACGGCGTTCAGCCGGCACAGTGCGTAAATCCCAGACAAGCCCCAGCCTGGCCATACCTTTGAGCAGGTAATAACTGATATCAAGTTCCCACCAGAAAAATCCCTGACGCGCCGACACCGGATAATGATGATGATTGTTATGCCAGCCTTCACCGAGGGTCAGCAACGCCAGCAGCGCGTTATTACGGCTTTCATCTCCGGTGTTATAGCGCTGTTTGCCAAAACGATGTGCCAGCGAATTTATCGACAATGTGGCATGAACCAGTACAACAGTAGATATGAAAAAACCCCATACCAACATTTGACCGCCGCTGGTGCCAAGCTGCGGCTGACTATGCTCAAGAAAACTGCCTAAGGCAAACAAGCTGACTGCTAATAAGATAGGTACCAAAATGTCAAAACGGTCCAGTAAGCGCAGCTCCGGATATTTTTTTAAATCCGATACCAATGAATAATCGGCCTGATAATAACTGTCTGATAAAAACCAGCCCATATGACTCCAGATAAAGCCCTGTTTCGGGGAATGCGGATCGGCTTCCTGGTCGGCATGGCGATGATGTTCACGATGATGGGCAGCCCACCATAAAGGACCGCGTTGCGTCGCACTGGCTCCTAACACGGCAAACAGAAACTGTACCGGTCGTGAGGTTTTGAATGCTTTATGGGAAAAATACCGGTGATAAAACGCTGTAATGGCGAACATCCGTAACAGGTATAAGGCGACAGCTACTGCCACAGCAACTACTGAAACACCAACCCAGAAAACTGCCAGACAGGCCAAATGTAAGGCAATAAAGGGAATGATACGAAACCAGTCAATGTCACGGCTACCCGACCGAACCGGTGGCCCCGCCTCGCCGTTATCAAACCATCTTACAATCGCTTTCATTGGCAAACTCTCATTGGTGGACGCAATGTAGAGCGCCGAACGTGAATTGTATGTGAAAGCAGGCCAGCATTTGCCTTCACTGTAATTTCACAAGCTGACGGTTTAACTGAGCATGAATTTTAATGCGACCAACTCAGAGGCATATTTTGAACTTATTGCAACGCAGCCTGCTCATTGTGATGCTGTTGCCGGTGCTCAATGCCTGTGGTGGCCCCGGTCAGCAGTCCGCTTATTATTATGCTTACCAGCAATCGCTGAAAGATACCCAGCCAAGGCAGGTAACGGAGGAAACGGTTGTAAATTTCGGCGAAATTTTTGCGAATTTACAAACTGCTCAACTGCCCGGACTTGTCGACGAAATCTACGCAGATCACTTCTATTTCAACGATACCTTTCGGACTTTTCGCGACCGTAAATCGCTCACAGCTTATCTACAAAAAACTGGCGAAACCGTCGACAAGCTAAATGTAGAAATCAATGACATTGCCCGCAGTGGCAACGATGTTTACGTTCGCTGGTCAATGTATATGCAATTCAGCGTACTTGGCAAAACGGTAAACAGCGACTCGGTTGGCATGACGCATTTACGATTTAATGAAGCCGGTGAAATCATCTTGCATCAGGATTTCTGGGATGGTGCTGATGCGTTTTATCAGCATTTGCCGGTAATTGGCATGGGGATCAGACAGATTCGGGGACAATTATGAAAGTATTACTGGCTACATTGATGGCGGCATTCAGCCTGACCGCACAGGCTGCAGAATTTGATAAAACCTATCAGCTTGGTGAGCAGAAACTGACTTTATGCGCCCAGACACCGATGAAAAAAATGCTGTTTAATCTGGGTGATGTCGCCTTGTATGCCAAAGATTGCTCAGCCGTTAACGCTGAGTCGCTAACTGCGCAGCCGGTGCATCTGACGTTTAAATATGAACGTGGGTTTGATGGTGAGGATTTTATTAAATCCTCAGATGAACTGATTAAACGAAACACCGATGACGCTGAATACCAAGCAATTAAAACTGATTTGCAGCGTTTTAACGATAATTACGAAGCCATCGCTGATGGTGAACGTTATGATATCGGCTGGTCTGAGCAGACCGGTTTAGTGCTCAGTAAAAATAACCGCCAGCTCAGTCAGCAAAACTCTGCTGACCTCGCTGCGATCTATTTTCGGATCTGGTTCGGTGATGAGCCTTTCAGCAAGGACATGAAAGCGGCCTTGCTCAAGCGCAAATAACCGGAATTATCTATTCAGCACTCGGAAACAGGATTTTCTGTAAACCCGGATGTGCCTGTAATGGCTGCAGCGCCGGATCCTGACTGATTTCTTCGCGATAGCTTTCACTGCGCTGTATCGCTTCTTTCAGATAATACAGCGCCTCTTCAAGTTGCCCCAGCGCTGAATAAGCACATGCCAGCTGGTAAAACGCATGGCTGTTTTCCGGATCAATCTGTAAAGCCTGATGGCATAAATTAGATGCCCACTGCGCTTCACCAAGCTCCAATACTGCGTCAGCTTTATAAGTCAGCGCCTCACAATCATCACGTTTGATTTTCAGGATCTGATCATAAATGCCAATCTTGTGCGCGGCACTGTGCTCTTGTGCTGCCCGCAGCCACAGTGATTGTAATTCCTGGGTGCGTTCGATTTCTTCGCGGTTTTCTTCGATATGCAGGGTTTTCTGATTCAGCTGCTGTTCAATAGCATGTAAGCGGCGTTCATATTCATTCACCAGCTTTGAGATCTCTTCATCTGCCAGTGAATGCACCCGCTCGCGAATTTCACGAATGGATGTCCAGCCGACCAGCACCAGAATCGATGTAGCGCCGGCAATCAGATAAAAGAAATAGGTCACGGTGTTGGTCGAATAACTGACCGCTTTATCGACGGCATTAATTTCCCGATCGACAATTTGCTGGATCATTTCATGACGCTGCGCCGCCATATCGGTACGCAATTGCTTGAGTTCATCGAGCACATAACGCTCAATAAACGGCGAATACAGCGGTTCATTCATGGCATCGACTTCGGCTTCAAACGCCGCTTTCTGCTCTGCCGGCAGCGATTGCACCACCGGTTCATCGGTCTGGGCCTGCCCGGCAACAACGGTTGCCGGCAGGCAGAGCAACCAGGCAATGATTAACCAGCGAGACATATTGCCCGTCCGTGATCATGGACTTCAACCAGATGACTATGCAGGCTCTTAATCGCATCAGCATAATCATCTTCATCAATAATGAATTGCATATCGACCTGACGCATGGACTGATGCATAGCCAGCACACTGATATTCTTTTCTGCCAGTGCCGCTACGGTTTTTGCCAAAATACCGGGGATCTTCATATCACTGCCAATGGCCGAGACAATCGACACTTTTTGCTGATTGATTTCCGCTTCCGGAAAAATCTCAGTCAGCGCATCACGAATCCGGCGAATGGTTTTCAGATTGGTCGATAAATAATGGGTGATGGTATTGGCGTTAATATCCTTGGAAATAATATGCGCTTTGAAACGGCGGATCTGCGCCAGGATCTCACCGTCATACTGGTGAATATTGCCCGCCATATCCTGATCAAACACTTCAAATGCAAAGACACCTTTACAACCGGCAATGATCTCCACACAGGGTTTGCTGCTGACGTAATCACCGGTGATTAATGTACCGGCATGTTCCGGCTCAAAAGTATTACGTACCCTTAGCGGAATATCATTTTGCCGCAGACCTTTAGCCGCTTTTGGGTGAATGGCTTCCATCCCCAGATTAGCCAGTTGATCAGCGACATCGTAATTAGTACGGCCGATGGGCACGGCGTTGTCTTCGCCAACCAGGCGCGGATCGGCACTGCTTAAATGAAATTCCTTGTGGATGATTGCCTCACCCACTTCGGTCAATACCGCGATGCGGCTGAAGGTCATTTCGCTGTAACCGCGATCAAAGGTCGACATCAGACCGATTTCACTATGCGCATACCCCGTGACAATGGGTAACTGTTTGCTCAGATCAATATTGGCAAAAGCGTTTTTAATGCGCGTATCCAGCGACATATGTTTATCGGTCTGCCAGCCGGTTAAATCGACAAATACTGCATTAATGCCATCTTGTTGCAGTAATTGCGCGGTATTCCAGGCGCTGTGTGCCTCACCAATACTGGCCAACATTTCCCGCACCGTGGATAAATGCTGATCCAAGGCAAAGTGGCCGTGCTGACATAAACGTTGTAAATCAGCTAAAACCCGGCTGGCATCATCAAGCCGCTCGAGGATAAAGGCATCGGCTTTATCGGCAAGTTCGGTTCCTTCAAACAGGTTTTTATTACTCGCCAGAATCTCGGCTTTAAGTTTAGCCAGTGCTTCCTGCCAGGTATCACCATTGACGCTGTTGGCAAACTCGGCATAAACACCGGCCTGGCCATTCTTCTTATGTTCCAGCAACAGATTAGTGATGCCGCCATAGGCTGACACCACAAAAATACGTTGATAAAGACTGTCGTCATGTACCGGTTTGAGAATGATATTGTCGCGCACCGCAACATAATCACTCATTGAGGTGCCGCCTATTTTTTCAACGGTATGAAAATTCATGTTTTATTTGCAGCCCTAAGGCAAGCTGTCTCCTAATTATTCGGTGATTGTATCGGCTTCAAGTTCGTAAGCACCCTCAGCGTTATGCACTTCGGTGCCATTAAGTGGCGGATTAAACACGCAGGCCAGTTTCAATTCTTTAAACGCCCGTAATACATGACGGTCGTGTTTATCAAGGTTGTACAGGGTGCCCGGTGTGATTTTGTACACTTTGCCATCATCGAGCGTTTCCACTTCACCTTCGCCGCTGATGCAATACACTGACTCCAAGTGGTTTTGGTAATGCATACGGAAATCGGCGCCGGCATAAATCGTCGTAATATGAAATGAATAGCCCATTTTGTCGTCTTTGAGCAGCATCCGGGTGCTTTCCCAGTTGCCATCCGGTGAAACGATACGGCGATTGGTTTTTTCAGCATCTTGTAATTGTCTGACAAGCATTTCTGTCCCCCTGAATAATATTTAGATGGGCGGCCCGCAGGCCGCCTGCAGATAATCTGATATTAACCGTTGGCTTTATTCACTTCGTCACTGACTGAATAGTCGCCTTCAAAAAAGTCTTTTTCTTCCGGAATATTGTCGGCTTTGGCACAAACCTCTTTGATAGCCTGTTCCAGAATATCGATACCTTTTGTGAGGTTTTCATCGCTAATAGTCAGCGGACACAGGAATTTGACAACATGATCATCGGCGCCACTGGTTTCAATGATCAGTCCTTTCTGAAAACATTTGTGGGTAATCTTGCCAGCGAGATCACCGCTAACACAGTTAATACCGCGGAACATGCCCCGGCCATGCGAGTTGAA
>CAMPHB010000084.1 GCA_946885755.1 uncultured Methylophaga sp.
GCTAAAACCTCTGCTACTCAGAGCGATGCAACAACATCAGGCCAGTGGCACACTCTATCAAGGGCAATGGTCGGATATTGGCACCGCCGAGCGTCTGGATATGCTCGACCATCAATTACAGCGTTAAGCGCAGAGAAATTCCAGCAATGCTTTTTGCGCATGTAAGCGGTTTTCTGCTTCCTGCCAGACTACGCTCTGTGGGCCATCAATCACTTCAGCGGTCACTTCTTCATCACGATGCGCCGGCAAACAATGCATAAATAAGGCATCTGGCGCCGCCAGTGACATCAGTTCGGCGTTGACCTGAAAACTGCTGAATGCCTGCTCGCGTTTACGCTGTTCTTCTTCCTGCCCCATGCTGGCCCAGACATCAGTGACTACCAGATCGGCACCTTTGGCAGCGGCTTTCGGGTCATTAAATAATTGCACATCCGCCTGCGCTGCTTCAACAATTGCAGGCTGAGGTTCATATCCTGCCGGCGTTGCAATTTGCAGTGTAAAACCGAATTGCTGCGCCGCATTAATATAGGAATGGCACATATTGTTGCCATCACCGATCCAGGCCACCGTTTTACCCCTGATATCACCACGCTGCTCAAAATACGTCTGCATATCGGCCAGTAACTGACAGGGATGAAACTCATCGGTCAGCGCATTAATCACCGGTACCGAAGAATATTTGGCAAAGGTTTCAACTTTGGCGTGTTCAAATGTGCGGATCATGACCGCATCAACCATGCTGGAAATCACCCGTGCTGAATCTTCAACCGGCTCACCGCGGCCCAATTGGGTATCATCTGGCGATAAAAATATCGAACCACCGCCAAATTGCACCATGGCCGACTCAAACGACACGCGGGTACGGGTCGATGACTTTTCAAAAATCATCGCCAGCACTTTGTTTTTCAATGGCTGGTAAATTTCACCGCGCTGATGCATTTGTTTCAGTTCAATTGCCCGGTGGATCAGGGTGTTTAATTCAGCCGGGCTCAAATCCCGCAGGGTTAAAAAATGTCTCATGGTCAGGCAACACTCTCAACAGCATGTTCAGCCAGAAACGTCGTTACCAGCGCACTGACTTTGTCGACAATCAAATCGGCTTCTTCAACCGACAGAATCAGCGGTGGCAATAAACGAATCACTTTTTCAGCAGTAACATTAATCAAAAGGTGCTCAGCCAGCGCCGCTTTAACCAGTGCCCCGCAAGGCTGGTTAAGCTCAATACCAATCATAAAGCCGGCCTGACGAATGGCTTTAACACCGGCTTGTTTACCAAGTTTCGCTTTAAAACCAGCCTGCATGCGGGCAGCCAGTGTATTGACGTTATCCATCAGTTTGTCGGCTTCAATGGTTTCCAGCACCGTTAAAGCGACTCTGGATGCCAATGGATTACCGCCAAATGTCGAACCGTGATTACCGGCTTCAAGCACACCCAGTGCTGGACCGGCAGCCAGACAGGCGCCGACTGGCACACCATTGCCCAAACCTTTGGCCAGTGTCATGACATCCGGTAAGACATTCTCACAATGCTGAAAAGCAAACCATTTACCGGTCCTGCCAATGCCGGTTTGCACTTCATCGAGGATCATCAGTAACTTACGCTGGGTGCATATGGCTCTGATTTCCGATAAATAATCCGCATCAGGCACTTTAATGCCACCCTCGCCCTGCACCGGCTCGAGCATCACTGCAACCGCTTCCGGCCAGTGACTGATCGCCATGCGCAAAGCGTCAATATCGTTGTAAGGCACTCTTACAAACCCTGGGACCAGTGGTTCAAAACCAGCCTGTACTTTGGGGTTACCGGTCGCAGTCAGCGTTGCCATGGTCCGGCCATGAAAGCTGCCGTCCATAACGATAATAACCGGTTTATCAATACCTTTCTGATGACCGTATTTGCGTGCCAGTTTGATGGCCGCTTCATTGGCTTCTGCACCAGAGTTACAGAAAAACACCTGATCCATGCCCGAAATAGACGTCAGTTTGTCAGCCAGTTTTTGCTGCATGTCGATGTGATAAACATTCGAAGTATGGATCAGTGTTTTTGCCTGATCGCAGATGGCCATTGTCACTTTTGGGTGACAATGGCCCAAATTAACGACAGCAATGCCACTGAGCGCATCCAGATAACGCTCATTTTTATCATCAATCAACCAGGCACCCTGGCCTTGTTTGAATGTTATCTGCAAACGACCGTAGGTCGGCATGACGGTATCAGTCATGGCTTTTAACTCCCTGCCAATTCTGGCAATAACGCTTTTGGCAGTTTTGTGCCGTCAGCAAAACGAAAAATGGCAGTTTCGTGAGAAACTGCCATATCCGGATATTACAAATTTAGAAAGGCGCAACATCGCGCCCGGATTTATGCCGCGTAGTTAGCGGCAACAAAATCCCAATTAACTAATGCCCAGAAAGACTCGAGGTATTTTGGACGGGCATTACGGTAATCAATGTAGTAAGCATGTTCCCAGACATCACAGGTCAACAGTGGCGTCTGACCAGCCGTCAGCGGGCAACCAGCATTACTGGTATTAACGATTTCAATGCTGCCATCCGCATTTTTGACCAGCCAGGTCCAGCCAGAACCGAAGTTGGTGGCGGCTGATTTGCTGAATTGATCTTTGAATTCGGCAAATGAACCAAATTTGGCATTGATGGCATCGCCCAGCGCACCGTCAACAGCATCTTTGCCGTTTGGTGTCATGCAGTTCCAATAGAAAGTGTGGTTCCAAACCTGCGCGGCATTGTTAAAGACGCCACCGCTGGATTTGGTAATGATTTCTTCCAGCGATTTGCCTTCAAACTCTGTGCCCGGTACCAGATTGTTCAGGTTGTTGACATAGGTTTGGTGATGTTTGCCATAGTGATATTCGATAGTTTCGGCGGAAATATGTGGTTCCAGCGCGTTGTTCGCGTATGGAAGAGGTGGCAATTCAAAAGCCATATTAAATCTCCTTAAGAGTGTCCGAAAGTAAACAACAAAGTCTAAGCGAGGTGCTGTGTTATAGCAAGTTTTAAGCGGATTTATTACCCTGAGGAAACAGGCTTTCATCAGCAGAAAACAGGGTCATCCCCATCATAACGGCATCCTCGCGGCCCTGCACCGCCGGATAATATCCGCGGCGTACTGACATTTCATTAAAACCCGCTGATAAATACAGTTCCTGCGCACGCCGATTGCTGCGCCGAACCTCTAATACCATCAGATTTGAACCACGCAGGCTGACCGCATCAATCACCGCATTCAGCAGTTGCCGGCCGAGGCCTTTACCCTGCTCCGCCGGGTGCACACAAATATTCAGTAAATGCGCTTCATCAAGTACATGCTGTACCAAAGCATAAGCGATAATTTTTTTGGCATCACGAACGATCCAGCCCTGATAACCAGACTGCAAACTATCCTCAAAGTTTTTCAGACTCCACGGAAACTGATTGGCTGCTGTTTCAATGGCATGAACCGCCGCCAAATCCGCTGTCGTCATCGGCGTTAATTTCATGGTTAGCTGACTTGCTGCTGCCATTGACAAATTGCCGCCCAAATCGCCGCTTTTAGCGCCGGATCGTGAATAACATCATTAAGCGACGGCAGCTTGGTGCAACGTTTTGCCAACGATGCATCAAGTGCGCTGGGCAAATCACCCAATATCAGGATCTGCCGGGGTAATTCGGCATCGACATTAAGCTTTAATAACATCGCCGGCTGACACTGCTCGAAGCTCACACCGATTACTTTGCATATATTGGCCAGCAGCTGTTGCTCAGCCGCATTGTGGGTTTCAGCGGCGCACAACAGTAACGGCGCATGACAGACAACCGCTGCTGCATCGGCTTCCAGATTTTCCTGCGCCAAATCCGATCTGACAACTTGTCGTTGCCGCCAAACGGGTATCCCCAGTTGTTCCAGCGTCCAGAGTTGTTGGTCTGTTAAATTCATCAGTGTCTGGACTAAACCTGTGGATGTGCCCGCTCGGTGCGGATTAGCATTTTGTTCAGCGCATTTAAGTAAGCTTTGGCGGATGCGATAACAATATCGGTATCAGCACCCTGACCACTGACTATGCGACCACCTTTTTCCAGCCGCACACTGACTTCACCTTGAGCGTCGGTGCCGCTGGTAATATTGCTGACTGAATACAACTGTAATTCAGTGCGACTTTGTACCATAGCTTCAATAGCCTTAAACACCGCATCAACCGGACCGCTGCCACACATCTGGGTCTGAATTTCCTGTTCATCCACTTCAAGCGTTACCGTAGCCAGTGGTGTTTCACCGGTTTCACTGCAGACTTTCAAGGCGACCAGCCGCACCCGTTCATTGTCTTCGGCCAGCGTATCGCTGACCAGTGCCTGAATATCTTCATCAAAGACTTCATGTTTTTTATCGGCCAGTTCTTTAAAGCGAGTAAACGCCACATTTAATTCGGCTTCCGAATCTAACTCAATGCCCAGTTCTTTGAGTCGGGCACGAAATGCGTTACGGCCAGAATGTTTACCGAGTACCATACGGTTGGTGTTCCAGCCAATATCTTCCGCACGCATGATTTCGTAGGTTTCGCGGTTTTTCAGCACACCATCCTGATGAATACCCGATTCATGTGCAAAGGCATTGGCACCAACAATGGCTTTATTAGGTTGCACCACAAAACCCGTGACACCGGACACCAGCCGTGAAGCTGCCAGGATCTGGGTAGTATCAATGCGGCTGTCGCACTGGAAAATATCCTGGCGGGTACGCACCGCCATTACCACTTCTTCCAAAGCAGCATTACCCGCCCGTTCGCCCAGACCATTAATGGTACATTCGACCTGCCGGGCACCATTCATCACCGCTGATAATGAGTTAGCTACCGCCAGCCCTAAATCGTTATGACAATGCACCGAAAACACCGCTTTATCGGCATTGGGTATGCGTTCACGCAGGTTTTTGATCAAATCACCAAACTGATGCGGCAGGTTATAACCCACCGTATCCGGGATATTCAGCGTTCGGGCACCGGCATCGATTACCGCTTCCAGTACCCGACATAAGAAGTCCAAATCACTGCGGCCGGCATCCTCAGGTGAAAACTCAACGTCATCGGTATATTGCCGGGCCCTTTTGACTGCTTTAACGGCGTTTTCAACCACCTGATCCGGTTCCATACGCAGCTTCATTTTCATATGGATGGGTGAGGTGGCGATAAAAGTGTGAATACGTGAAGCATTAGCACCTTTCAGTGCCTCACCAGCACGGTCAATATCAGCATCAAGGGCCCGCGCCAGACCACAAACCCGGCTGTCTTTAACGGTATTAGCCACCGCCTGAACTGCCTCAAAATCGCCGACACTAGCGATAGGAAAACCGGCTTCGATAATGTCGACACGAAGTCGCTCCAGCGCCTTGGCAATACGGACTTTTTCGTCCTTAGTCATTGAGGCGCCGGGGCTCTGCTCACCATCACGCAGCGTCGTGTCAAAAATAATCAGTTGTTCGCTCATCGCCTGTACTCCGCCATTTTCAGGCAATGCCTGTCATAGCTGTTGTTGTTTTTAACTTATTTTAGCGCGCTTATTTGCTCTGCGCCCGCTCATTACGGTGTTTACGCAGTTGGATCAGCGTTAATACCGGCCCCGATAACGCATAAATCATAAACGCAGAAAACAGTACTATCGGCGGATCAATGGCAATCAGCGCAAACAACAATACCAAGCCGAGAATGACCATAAATGGCACTTTGCCGCGCAGATCCAGCTCTTTAAAACTGTGATAACGCACGGTGCTAACCATCAAAATGGCCGTGATAAAGGTCAACGGTGTGGCGACAGTCGTCAAAACGCTGGCATCCAGCTCATAGTTATGTCCCAGCCAGACCCAGCCGGCAATACAAGCTGCCGCAGCAGGACTTGGTAAACCCTGAAAAAATCGCTTATCGGCAATACCCACCTGAGTATTAAATCGTGCCAGTCGCAAAGCACCACAAGCAGCGTAAATAAACGCCACCATCCAGCCGAATTTGCCCATACCAGATAGCGCCCATTCAAACA
This sequence comes from uncultured Methylophaga sp., assembly GCA_946885755.1. Next base: position 6,025 of record CAMPHB010000084.1, read on the forward strand.
TCACCAACGCCGGTGCCAGACCGAAGGCCACCATATCGGCAAGGCTGTCATATTCAGCACCAAAAGCACTCTGTGTGTTAGTCAACCGGGCGATACGGCCATCAAGGCCATCCATGATCATGGCAATAAAAATGGCAATTGCTGCTGTCGAAAAGTCACCACGAATCGCCGCAACAATAGCGTAAAAACCGGCAAACAAACCGGCGGTGGTAAACAAGTTAGGCAGCAGATATATGCCGCGCCGGCGGAGATTGGATTTG
>CAMPHB010000085.1 GCA_946885755.1 uncultured Methylophaga sp.
GATCAGGGCACACCAGAACAGTTACAAAAATCCGGCTCTGGCTGGGTAGAACAATTTATGCAAGGCCTGCCTGACGGGCCGGTACCATTTCATTATCCGGGGACAGAATTTGCTGATGACTTACTGGCGGGTGAGGAACACCGATGATTGATTTTATTCGGGGGCTGGGCCGCTGGGGATTAGGCACTTTAGAACGGCTGGGACGCGCAACCTTATTATTATTGCAAATTCTGACCGGTTTGCCGGAGCTAATGTTGCGGTTTTCTCTGGTGGTGCAGCAATTATTCTATGCCGGCGTCTTGTCGGTGCTGATTATTCTGGTGTCAGGTTTATTTGTCGGCATGGTACTGGGGCTACAGGGGTACAATACGCTCGTTGATTTCGGCGCGGAAGAATCCCTCGGTGTGCTGGTGTCATTGTCTTTGGTACGTGAGCTGGGACCGGTGGTCAGTGCTTTGTTGTTTGCCGGTCGCGCCGGTTCGGCTTTAACTGCCGAAGTCGGCCTGATGAAAAGTACCGAACAATTATCTGGTATGGAAATGATGGCAGTTGATCCGGTGCGCCGGGTGATTGCCCCGCGGTTTCTGGCTGGGGTGATTTCGATGCCTCTTCTGGCGGCGATTTTCAGCGCCGTAGGTGTGTTGGGGGCCTTTTTGGTCGGTCATGGTTTGCTGGGCGTTGATGACGGGGCTTTCTGGTCACAAATGCAGGCAAAAACTGATTGGTATGACGATGTCATGAATGGCGTCATCAAAAGTATTGTGTTTGGTTTTGTGGTGACCTGGATTGCTTTGTTTGAAGGTTATGATGCGGTGCCAACGTCAGAAGGCGTCGGCCGGTCAACAACGCGCACTGTGGTGCATTCGGCGTTTGCCATTCTGGGACTGGATTTTGTACTAACAGCGTTGATGTTTGGAGAATAGAAAAATGATTCAAAGTAAGCAAACCGAAATTCTGGTCGGCCTGTTTGTTGCCGCAGGTTTGGCTGCGCTGTTTATGCTGGCGATGAAAGTCAGCAATCTGGGCGATTTTACTGATGAAAAAGGCTATCAGGTGACGGCTAATTTTCAGAATATCGGTGGTTTGAAGCCACGATCGCCGGTGTCGATGGCGGGTGTCCGGGTGGGCCGGGTAGCAGATATTAAACTGGATCCGGAAACTTATGATGCGGTAGTCACACTCAATATATATTCGCAGTACGACAATATTCCGCTGGACAGTTCAGCGAGTATTTTTACGGCGGGTTTGCTCGGTGAGCAATACATCGGTCTGCAAGCGGGCGCCGATGACTTTTATCTGGCTGATGGTGATGAGATCACGCTGACACAACCGGCGGTGGTGCTTGAGCAAATCATCGGCCAGTTTTTATACAGCAAGGCAGAGGGTGAATAATGATGCAATTGGCAAATATTTTTAAAAGCAGCATGCTGCTGTTTGCGGCGTTGCTGATGACTGTTGGCAGTGTCAGTGTTCATGCTGAGGATATGCCGGCACCACAAGCGCTGGTTAAAAAAGCCTCTGACGATATGCTGGCAGCGCTGGCTGAACATGAAGCAGACCTGGCATCAGATCCAACCAAAATCTACGGACTTGTTGAAGAAATCCTGATCCCGCATTTTGATTTTGCCCGTATGGCGAAATTGGCGCTAGGTAAAAACTGGCACCAGTTGGATGATGCCCAGCAGGAAAAATTCGTTGAAGAATTTCGGGTGTTACTGGTGCGCACCTATTCCACCGCGATGCTCGAATATACTGATGAAGAAATCCGCTTTCTGCCATTTCGCGACGATTTGAGCAAAAAACGCGTCGATGTGCCGATGGAAGTGGTGCAAAAAGGCGGTCCGGGGATTCCGATGACCTTGTCTTTGTATCAGAAGAGTAACGATGACTGGAAAGTTTACGATGTCAAAATCGAAGGCATCAGCCTGGTGACCAACTACCGCTCATCGTTCAGTCGCGATATTAATAATGGCGGTGTCGACAAACTGATTGAAGATTTGGCGCAGCGCAACGAAAAAGCCAAATCATGAGCATCAGCCTCGACAATGCATCGCAATGCCTGTGTGTCAGCGGGGATCTGACCTTAGACCTGGTACCAGATTACCTTGAGCAAAGCGGGCCATTGTTTAATGAACTGGCAGCTTTGCGCATTGATTTATCTGCTGTGAAACGCAGTGACAGTGCCGGTCTGGCGCTACTTATCCGTTGGATGCGTGATGCCCGCGCCAGTGACAAAAAAATTATTTTTGAACAAATGCCAGCCCAGATGCTGGCGATGGCAGAAGCCAGTGGCCTGGACACCATTCTGCCTTTATCAGGGAAACCTGCCCAATGAAAGCCAGTGATATCAAACAAATGATCGAAGCCGGTTTGCCGGATGCCAGCGCAGAAGTCATGGGCGACGATGGTCAGCACTTTGACGCAATTGTTATCTGCCCGGCCTTTGCCGGCAAAAGCCTGATCGAACAGCACCGTATGGTCAAAGCCACGTTAGGTGATAAATTCAGCAGTGGTGAATTACACGCCTTATCACTGAAAACCCGTGCCAGCCACTAAAACGCCGTCAGTAAAACAGAGATCTTATGGATAAATTAATAATCAAAGGCGGCGTGCCGCTGGACGGCGAGATCCGTATTTCCGGTGCTAAAAACGCTGCTTTACCGATTCTGATGGGGGCGCTGCTGGCTGATTCACCAGTGCGCATCGGTAATGTGCCGCATTTGCATGATATTACCACCACACTGGAGTTGCTCGGTCGGATGGGCGTGTCGCTGACCGTTGATGAGCGCAGCGGTGTCGAAATCGACCCGACCACTTTGACTGTGACAGAAGCCGCTTATGATTTGGTGAAAACCATGCGGGCGTCGATTCTGGTGTTGGGACCGCTGCTGGCCAAATATGGCAAAGCCGATGTATCGCTGCCCGGTGGTTGTGCGATTGGCTCACGGCCGGTGGATCTGCATTTGCGCGGTCTGGAAGCGATGGGTGCCCACATCAAAGTTGAAAATGGCTATATTCGTGCCACCAGTGGTGATGGTCTGAAAGGTGCGCATATTTTTATGGATCAGGTTACGGTGACCGGTACCGAAAACCTGATGATGGCGGCGACCCTGGCCAAAGGCAAAACCATTATCGAAAACGCTGCCCGTGAGCCGGAAGTAGTGGATCTCGCTAATTACCTCATCAAAATGGGTGCCGATATCAAAGGTGCCGGTACCGCAACACTGGAAATCAATGGCGTCGAAAAACTCAGCGGCACCCAGTACACCATTTTGCCGGATCGGATTGAAACCGGTACTTATCTGGTGGCTGCTGCGATTACCCGTGGTCGGGTCAAACTTAAAGACACCGACGCCAATCAGCTGGAAGCGGTGTTGTTGAAGCTTGAAGAAGCCGGCGCCAAAATTGAGGTTGGCCCCGATTGGATCAGTCTGGATATGCAAGGGCGTCAGCCAAAAGCGGTGAATATCCGCACCGCGCCGTATCCGGCTTTTCCTACCGATATGCAGGCACAGTTTACCGCGCTCAATAGTGTTGCCGAAGGTCAGGCGACCATCGTTGAAACCGTGTTTGAAAATCGTTTTATGCATGTGCAGGAAATGCAGCGCATGGGCGCGCACCTGCAAATCGAAGGTAACACCGTAGTTTGCAAAGGTCGTGAAGCATTAACTGCTGCACCGGTCATGGCGACGGATTTACGGGCGTCGGCCTGCCTGGTTCTGGCCGCATTGGTTGCCGAGGGTGAAACCGTGGTGGAACGGATTTACCATATTGACCGCGGTTACGAATGTATCGAAGAGAAACTGCAGCAACTGGGTGCCCGTATCAGACGTATCCCAACCGGGCTGCGGAGTGCCGCGCATGGCTGAGACGTTAACGCTGGCTTTATCCAAAGGCCGGATTTTTGAAGAAACACTGCCGCTGCTCAAAGCGGCCGGCATTACACCGCTCGACGATCCGGAAACCAGCAGAAAACTGATTTTGGCCACCAACCAGCCGGATGTGCGGTTGATTATTGTCCGTGCTTCGGATGTACCGACCTATGTTGAATATGGCGGTGCTGATCTGGGTGTTGCTGGCAAAGATGTGTTGATGGAGCATCCCGATGCCGAGTTGTATGAACCGGTAGATTTGCAAATTGCCCGCTGTAAATTGATGACGGCCGGTCGCAAAGATGCGCCGCTGCCACCGGGGCGGTTAAAAGTCGCCACCAAATTTGTCGAGAGTACCCGCCGCTTTTATGCCGCGCAGGGACAACAGGTCGATATTATTAAGCTTTATGGCTCAATGGAACTGGCACCACTGGTCGGTCTTGCGGATCGGATTGTCGATGTGGTGGATACTGGTAATACGCTGCGTGCCAATGGTTTGGAGCCGTTAGAACACATCGCGGATATCAGCTCGCGTTTGGTGGTCAATAAAGCTTCCATGAAAACCAAACATCAGCAGATCCAGCAGTTTATCGCGCAGATCCGTTTAGCTGTCAGAGAAAGAGAACATGTTTGAAGTCAGTCGTTTAAATTTTCAACAAGCCGATTTTTGGCCAAAGCTCTCTGAGTTGCTGGCTTGGGAAGGGGTGTCCGATACTGCGGTCACCGATACCGTCCGCAATATTCTTGCCGATGTGAAACAGCGTGGTGATGCCGCTGTCGTTGAGTACAGTCAGAAATTTGATCGGGTAAAAGCCAGTCAGCTTGCTGATTTGGAAATTTCGCTCGACAGAGCGCAGGCAGCACTAAAAAATATTCCGGCGCCGCAGCGTGAAGCACTGCAAAAGGCTGCTGAACGGGTGCGCCGCTACCATGAACATCAAAAGCAGGATTCATGGCAATATACCGAAGCCGATGGCACGGTGCTGGGACAACAAGTAACACCATTGGATCGCGCTGGATTATATGTACCGGGTGGTAAAGCCGCTTATCCATCATCGGTGTTGATGAATGCTATTCCGGCCAAAGTGGCTGGTGTGCAGGAACTCATTATGGTGGTGCCGACGCCGGATGATGAAGTTAATGAACTGGTGTTAGCAGCGGCAGCCATTGCCGGCGTCGATCGGATTTTTGCTATTGGCGGTGCCCAGGCCGTGGCGGCGCTGGCATACGGTACAGAAACCATTCCGCAGGTTGATAAGATCGTTGGTCCCGGTAATATTTTTGTCGCCACTGCCAAAGGCATGGTGTTTGGTACCGTCGGCATTGATATGATCGCCGGCCCGTCCGAAATTCTGGTGATTTGTGATGGTAAAACCGATCCAGACTGGATCGCCATGGATTTGTTCTCACAAGCCGAACATGATGAAGATGCCCAGGCGATTTTAGTGTCGCCGGATGCTGATTTTCTCGATAAGGTCGCGGCGTCGATCGACAAACTGCTGCCGACTATGGAACGGCAAGCAATGATCCGTACCTCACTGGGTAATCGCGGTGCACTGATTCAGGTTGCTGATATGGCAGAAGCCGTAGAAGTCGCTAACTTTATTGCTGCCGAGCATTTGGAGTTATCGGTCGATAATGCTGCTGATATGGCCAAACAAATCCGCCATGCCGGCGCGATTTTTATGGGCCGTTATACGCCGGAAGCGCTGGGGGATTACTGTGCCGGACCCAATCATGTATTACCGACCTCTCGCACCGCACGGTTCAGTTCACCATTAGGCGTTTATGATTTTCAGAAACGCTCCAGTCTGATTCAGGTCTCTGCCGAGGGCGCACAGACGCTGGGCAAAATTGCCTCGGTGCTGGCCCGCGGTGAAAGTCTGACCGCCCATGCCCGCAGTGCTGAATATCGTCTAAAAGACTGATATGAGCCGTTTCTGGAGTGATTTTGTCCATGATTTAGAGCCTTACGTGCCCGGCGAACAGCCGCGCGGTGCCAATCTGGTCAAACTCAATACCAACGAAAATCCGTTCGGCCCGTCGCCGAAGGTGCTTGATGCCATCAAAATGGCGGCCACCGATCGGCTGCGATTGTATCCGGTGCCGGATGGCGGTGCGCTGCGGCAGACTATTGCGGATTACCATAAAGTGGATGTCAGCAATGTCTTTGTCGGTAATGGCTCCGATGAAGTGCTGGCGCATGTGTTTTATGGGTTGTTTAAACACCAGCAGCCGATATTGTTTCCGGATATCACTTACAGTTTTTATCCGGTGTACTGTCAGTTGTACGGTATTGAATTTCAGACATTGCCACTGGCAGCCGATTTTTCGCTGAAAATCAGTGTTTATCAACGGCCCAATGGCGGCATTATTTTTGCC
>CAMPHB010000086.1 GCA_946885755.1 uncultured Methylophaga sp.
GATTTCTTCTGGCTGATAACCATACAGCGCTGTCGAGGCTTTATTAAAATGCTGAATATTGCCGGCAGCATCAATGGTAATAACACTTTCCAGCGTATGATCAAGCAAGGTTTGCAGGCGCTCACTTTCGCGTTTGGCGTGGAGTTCGAGTTGTTTGCGACGTTGCAGCTCGGCTTCCAGTTCAGCAGTTTTTGACTCTACCAAGGCATTAAGCTGTTTAGCGTGACGGCGTTTCAGACTGAAACCAAGCACCAGTAATACGGCAATAAAAATCAATAAAACCGCCAGTAATTGCCAAAGGTTTTGTCCGACATGTTGTAACGGCGCTTCAGCACGGACCATTTTACTGGGTAGCACTAACAGAAGCAGCGGGGAAAATAGCGGATAGCCGGACATAAACACTCTTGTTGGCAGGTTTAGCGCATCTTAACCTGCGCAGCTCGCCAGCTGCCAGTATTTATAGTGTCAGAGACGAAACTCACGGCCGAGATAAACACTGAGTACTTTTTTATCCTGGAGGATCTCATCAGGCGTGCCACGGGCAATCACTTCACCCTCATTAAAAATATAGGCGCGCTGACAGACGCTGAGTGTTTCGCGGACGTTATGATCGGTAATTAGGATACCGATACCGCGCTCCGCCAGCTCTTTAATAATGCCCTGAATATCCAGTACCGAAATGGGATCGACCCCGGCAAACGGTTCATCCAGCAGAATAAATTGCGGCTCCATGGCCAGCGCCCGGGCGATTTCAACGCGGCGGCGTTCACCACCGGACAGCGCCATACCCAGTGAACTGCGAATATGACTGATATGAAAATCTTCGAGCAGCCGTTCCAGCAAATCATCCTGGGCATCGGCAGGCAAGTCTTTGCGGGTTTCGATAATCGCTTTGAGATTGTCTTCGACGCTGAGTTTGCGAAAAACCGAGGCTTCCTGCGGCAGATAACCGATGCCCAGTTGCGCCCGCTGATGGATAGGATCGTGGGTCAGCTCTTGATGATCCAGAAAAATATGGCCGTGATCCACCGGGATCAGGCCGACAATCATATAAAAGCTGGTGGTTTTACCAGCCCCGTTAGGGCCCAGCAAACCGACAATTTCACCGCTGTTCACTTCCAGCGATATATTTTTCACCACCTGCCGGTCGCCGAAACGCTTGGCAAGCTGCTGTGCAGAAAGTTTACTCATCAGCAGCGAAACTTAGTTTTCGTTGATGTAACGCTGGTTAACCCAGCCGATTACCGATTCGCCATCAATCAGACCTTTCACCTGTGCCCAGTCATTTTGCCGGGTCAGGATCAACAGCTCGGTATTGGCGGCAAAGGTTGCCAGTTTTTCATACTGCACACCAGGACCGGTGCGGACATTCAAAGCGGTTTCAATCAGGCCCGTCGGGTATTGGGTATCGCTGGTTTGTTCGGGGGCCGGTGTTGTTTCCACTGTAGCCGCTGGTGTTTCTGGCGCTTTGTTTTTATCACGCTGGCCGGGTGGCTGAATAGTGACATGGACACGGCCGCTGGTGCGGGTTTCACCATCAATTTCAACCGGTCCGGAATTGGCGAACACCACATCTTTGGCGATATCGTATTCAATGCGGTTGCCTTTGAATTCATCACCGTTTTGCCAGACATAACCCTGACCAATCAGGTAGATTTTTTCCTCAGCGGCCATATAATCCATGCGCAGTGCCTTGGCGCGAACCGGTTCTTCGCCTTGTTTATGTACCTGTTTGTAAGTGGCCAGTTTGCCTTCGGCAACGGCTTTTTTCAGCTGTTTGTTTTCATCGTAATAAAAAGTGATGACATCACCTTCAATACGCAAAGTGCCCTGCGTCAGAATGGCGTCACCTTTGTACTGGGCAACACCTGAGGCATCATCCATCTGTGCATGATCAGCTTCGATATTAATCGGTTGATCACGATCGCTGGGTAAAGCCCAGGCACTGATTGGCAGCCAAAATAACAGCAGACTAGTTTGCAGCAGGCGCATCATATTGTCCTCGTACCCTTGAGTGCAGGTTAATGGTTTCTTCTTTAAGCGCTGCATGGAACCCCACTGAGTGGGTATCGCCATTGGGCGAGCGCATCAGTACCGGGCGGTCAGTGTAGGCCGTATTGTTGATAGTATCGAGATGCAACAATTCGGTTAGCAACTGAATTTCCGGCTGATCTTTATTGGTGATAATAACATTGCCAGTCAGCTTAATGTGTTCGCCTTTACCACTGGTATCGGCGCGATCCGCCTGCATGATCCAGTCATCATTATCGACGGCAATATGCAGGGCATTGGGATTAATGATTTCGGTGCGATCGCCGTCCGGATAATGTGACGCTTCGCTGCCTTCAATAATACGCTGCGGCTGGCCATTCATATCCATCACCGTCATGGTAAAGTCGGTCATACTGTAATCACTGGTGCGCTCGACCTGCATATCACCTGACGCCTGACCACTGCTGTCGTTATCAAACAACAGCCATAAAGTCAGTAACACCGCCGCGACCAGCAGCAGCCGCAATGGCCACGATAAATTAAAAATGGCGTTCAATTTGATCCTGTAAATTGCCCTGGGCTTCCATAATCAGCTCACAGACCTCACGTGCCGCGCCCTGACCACCACAAGATGGCGTGATCCAATGCGCGTGTTGTTTCACCCGTGCATCAGCATCCTGTACCGCAACAGCCAAGCCGACACGGCTCATAATGGCCAGATCCACCCAGTCATCACCGACATAAGCACACTGTTCGGGTTGTATATTCAATTTGTTAATCAGTTCTTCGTAAGCCGGCAATTTGATCCGCTGCCCCTGATAAACATGGTTGATGCCAAGACCGTTCATCCGGTGTTCCACCGTTTTGGAAGTACGGCCGGTAATAATGGCAATTTCGACTCCGGTATATTGCAGCAGTTTCATACCGTGGCCGTCACGCGAATGAAACGCCTTATATTCCTGACCATCATCGCCGATAATAATGCGGCCGTCGGTGAGCACACCGTCCACATCAAAAATCAGCAGCTTTATGTCTTTGGCGCGGGCCAGAATGTCTTGCATGGTAATTCCTGATTAAACAACACCGGCACGCAGTAAATCGTGCATATTCAGTGCACCTACCAGTTGTTGCTGTTGATTAACAATAAGCAGGGCATTGATTTTATGTTGTTCCATCAATGTCAGTGCTTCAGCTGCCAGCATGTCTGGCCGGCCGGTCTTGCAGTTGCGGGTCATATGATCCTGCAGTTTGGCACTGCGGATATCAACGGTTTGCGCCAATACACGGCGCAAATCGCCATCGGTAAAAATACCGGTCAGTTCGCCGGCATCATTAACAGCGGCGGTCATGCCCAGACTTTTGTTACTCATTTCGATTAGCGCATCGCCGAGCAGGGCATTTTCGTGGATCTGCGGAATAGCGCTGTCTTTGTGCATGATATCGCTGACATGTAACAACAAGCGCCGGCCGAGATTGCCGCCGGGATGTGATAAAGCAAAATCCTCAGCGGTAAAACCGCGGGCTTCCAGCAGGGCGATCGCCAGGGCATCACCCATCACCAGCGTTGCCGTGGTGCTGGAAGTAGGCGCCAGCCCCAGCGGACAGGCTTCTTTTTCAACGCTGACATCCAGATGGGCACTGGCACATTGCGCCAGTGTGGAATGCGGCCGGCCAGTCATGGCAATAAGCGGGACACCAAGTCGTTTTATTAACGGCAAAATGGTCAGAATTTCGCTGGTTTCGCCGGAATTTGATAAGGCAATGACCACATCCTGAGCGGTGATCATGCCCAAATCACCGTGACTGGCCTCACCGGGATGGACAAAAAATGCCGGGCTGCCGGTACTGGCTAAAGTCGCCGCCAGTTTGCCGCCGATATGCCCCGATTTGCCCATGCCGATAACAACAATACGGCCCTGACAAGCCAGTAAATATTCACAGGCTTTGATAAAAGTGGCATCAATCCGGGCGCGCAGTGCTTGTACCGCGCTGATTTCGGTATCAATGACGGCAATGGCCAATGCGGTTAATTTGTCAGCTTCCAGTGTCATTTCCGGTCAAAAATTTCAGCTGTAATTCAAAGAGCGCAGTATACCTGAGCGCTGGTGACGTCGGCCATTAAACGCTGCTGGTTTCTGTCCGCGGGCATAAAAAAACCGGACAGGGTCCGGTTTTTTTTATTGCTATTCGAAGTGCCTTACTGCATATCATCAAACAGATCAAAGTCATCTTCACCTTCGGGCGGGTTGCCATCGTGAACCAGATATTCACGACGTTGCAGATAGGCATCACGTACGTAGGCATATTCATCATCGGTTGCTTCAGCCAGCACTTTACCGGCTTTCAACAAACGGGCGCGGGTATCTATTAACCGGATACCAGCCAGCGCCAGCCGCGCATCGTCACCTTCAACATACATGACCGGATCGGTAAACATATCGCCCACCAGGCCAAAGCTGTCACGCACTGTGCGCGGGCCAAACAGTGGCAGCACCACATAAGCACCCGGCTCAAAACCCCATGCACCTAAGGTTTGACCGAAGTCTTCATTATTTTTCTTGTGTCCCGCATGACCGGCAACATCAAAAATACCAAACACACCAACAGTCGTGTTCAGACCAAAACGGCCGGCATCATGTGCCGCTTGCTGAAACTTACCCTGTAACAAGTCGTTGATGATTACCGTAATTTCGTTGAGGTTACTGAAGAAATTGCTGATACCCCAGCTGACAGGCTCCGGCACCACGGCTTCATAACCCTGCGCCACCGGTTTAATGATGGCTTTATCAAGCGTGTCATTAAACTTATACATGGCCCGGTTGTAATCTTCATACGGATCCTGAGGATTGTTATAAGTGCTGGCACAGCCACTTAAAAAAGCCAGCATGGCAATCATTGCCAAAGCACGCGCGGAGTTGAAATAAGTCATCGGGCCGTTCCCTGAAAAATTGCACAGTTCGGCAAATAATCTCACGCCGGCTCGGCACCGATCAAGTGATCTGTTGTAATCAGGTCATACCTGAAACGCTTATGTGGCGTAATTACAACGAAGTGGCTGCATTAACGGGCAGGGTCGGTCGCTACAAGCCCAGATGTTTGCGGTGAATTATCGAACATCATTGACTCAAATACGCGGCTGCAAGCGGTCCAGCTATTGAGACTGGCGTAATGAATACAATCTGCTTTATTCAGTGATAAGGCCTGCTCTGCAGCAGATTGCAAATTGTCATCAACAATACCGGTACTGCCATTTTCGATAATGTCCAGCGGCCCGGTGACCGGATAGGCGGCGACCGGCAGGCCGCAGGCCATGGCTTCGAGAATGACCAGACCAAAGGTATCGGTTTTGCTGGGAAACACAAACACGTCACAGGCGGCCAGCCAGCTGGCTAATTCATCGCCGAATTTGGCACCGGCAAAAGTGACGTCCGGATAACGTTTTTGCAGCATCGCCAGATCCGGGCCATCACCAATCACCAGTTTGCTGCCGGGCAGATCCAAATCCAGAAAAGCTTCGATATTTTTTTCCACCGCCACCCGGCCCATATTGACGAAAACAGGTTTGGGCAAATCCAGTTTAACGGGGTTATCAGATTTAAAAATGGCGGTATCGACGCCGCGCCCCCAGACCTCGACACCGGTAAAACCACGCGCAATCAGTCGTTGCTGCTGCGAAACCGTCGGCACTAATGTGCGCACTGCCGGTTTATGAAAGCGTCTTAAAAACGCATAACTCCAGCTTAAGGGGATGGGTGCCCGCAACCGTAAATACTCGGGAAATTGCGTGTGATAAGACGTGGTAAATTGCACGTTATGCCGCCGGCACCAGCGCCGCGCCGCCTGACCCAGCGGGCCTTCGGTGGCGATATGTACGGCATTGGCATCAAATTCACGGAGCATCCGGGCGATGCCGCGATAAGGAAATAAAGCAAGGCGAATACTCGGATAAGACGGGCAGGGCACGGTTTTGAATTGTTGCGGCGTGATCATAAAAACGTCATGACCGAAGCTTTGTAAATAATCGCGGGTTTTGCCTAACTTGCGCACAACGCCTTTGACCTGCGGCTCCCATGCGTCGGTGACCAGCAGGATCCGCAGCTGCGCCGTCCCCTCCTCGTCAGCGGCAACCAGGAAGATGCAGCCCGCACGCACGCCGTCGACCTCGGCGACCCAGGCCGCCTCCCGCTCGGGGTCGTGCCCGGTGACCGACCCGAGGCGCAGGTAGGTGCGGTCGAGG
>CAMPHB010000087.1 GCA_946885755.1 uncultured Methylophaga sp.
GGCAGTAACAAGTTCATGGAATTTACGATCTTCATCAGCATGCGCTTCGGCATCCTTGACCATTTTCTGCACTTCATCATCACTTAGACCACTGGATGATTTAATGACAATTGACTGCTCTTTACCGGTGGCTTTGTCTTTCGCCGACACGTTCAAAATACCGTTGGCATCAATGTCGAAAGTGACTTCGATTTGCGGTATACCACGCGCCGCTGGCGGAATATCAGCCAGATCAAAACGGCCCAGTGATTTATTGGCCGAAGCCATTTCCCGCTCGCCTTGCAGCACATGAATCGTCACGGCCGGCTGATTGTCTTCAGCGGTTGAAAACACCTGATTGGCTTTAGTCGGGATGGTGGTATTTTTCTCAACCAGCTTGGTCATGACACCGCCCATGGTTTCGATACCCAGACTCAGCGGTGTTACGTCGAGTAGCAGGACGTCTTTAACATCACCGGCCAGAACACCGGCCTGAATGGCGGCACCAACAGCCACGGCTTCGTCAGGGTTGACGTCACGACGAGGTTCTTTGCCAAACATTTCCTTAACGGCTTCCTGCACTTTCGGCATCCGGGTCTGACCACCTACCAGAATAACGTCGTTGATATCAGAAATCTTCAGACCGGCATCTTTGAGCGCCATTTTGCATGGCTCCATGCTGCGGCTGATCAAATCTTCGACCAGTGATTCCAGTTTGGCACGAGTCAGGCGGATTTCCAGATGTTTCGGACCTGATGCATCTGCGGTGATGTACGGCAGATTGATATCGGTTTGTGAACTCGATGACAGCTCAATCTTGGCTTTTTCCGCCGCATCTTTCAGACGTTGCAGTGCCAGTGGATCTTTGGCCAAATCAACACTTTGGTCTTTTTTGAATTCTGCTACTAAATAGTCAATGATGCGCTGGTCAAAATCTTCACCGCCCAGGAAGGTATCACCATTGGTGGCCAGTACTTCAAACTGGTGTTCACCTTCGATATCGGCAATTTCAATGATTGATACGTCAAAGGTACCACCACCTAAGTCATAAACCACGACGGTCGAGTCACCGCGTTTTTTATCCATACCGTAAGCCAGTGCGGCAGCAGTTGGCTCGTTGATAATACGTTTGACTTCTAAACCAGCAATTTTACCGGCGTCTTTGGTTGCCTGACGCTGTGAGTCATTGAAGTAAGCCGGAACGGTCACGAACGCCTGAGTCACTTCTTCACCGAGAAATTCTTCGGCGGTTTTTTTCATTTTCATCAACACCCGCGCTGAAATTTCAGGCGGTGCCATTTTTTTATCATTGGCGCTCACCCATGCATCACCATTATCGGCTTCAACGATTTTGTATGGCACCATATCGATGTCGCGCTGCACCACATCTTCTTTAAATTTACGACCGATCAGCCGTTTGATGCCGTACAGGGTGTTCTTCGGATTGGTCACTGCCTGACGTTTAGCAGACTGACCAACCATCACTTCACCGTCTTTATTAAAAGCGACAATAGATGGCGTAGTGCGATCACCTTCACTGTTTTCGATAACACGGGCTTTGCCGTCTTCCATTACCGCGACGCAGGAGTTAGTTGTCCCGAGGTCGATACCAATAATTTTAGCCATAATTAACAATCTCCATCATGCTTGAATTCATGCCGGCTACGCCAGCTGTTGTCTAGTTAAGTGGGGCGAATCATTTTGAATTTCAAGCCCCTGCTTTTTGTAAGTTTATTGTGCGACCACCACCATCGCCGGACGCAGCAAACGGCCGTTAAAGCGATAGCCTTTTTGCATTACATTAATCACCGTATTCGACTCGACACCTTCAGCCGGCTGCATGGCAACGGCCTGATGTGCTTCAGGGTCAAACGCTTGGTTTTGTGGATCAACGGGTTCAAGACCGAACTTACCGATCGAGCTGACCAATAATTTCAGCGTCATATCCATGCCCTCGCGGACTTTGTCGATATTGGCATCGGCATCCTGAGCGGCATTAATACCGAGTTCCAGACTGTCACAAATCGGCAGCAGTTCGTTAACAAACTTATCTAGCGCGTGTTTGTGGGCATTTTCCAGATCACGGCTGTGGCGACGGCGCATGTTTTCCAAATCGGCGCGCGCTCTGAGCAGTTCATTCCAGTGTTCGTCGGCTTTGTTGCGGGCATCTTCCAGCAATTTCGCCATTTCCGGGGCTTCGGCAGCATTGGCTTCGCCGGCGTCAGCAGTCTGTGTTTCCGAAGTTTCCGGCGCAGCTACTGCATTTTCTTCCACAGTGTTTTGTTTGTCTTCTTGACTCATGATCAACCCATATCTGCATTATTCAAGGTAAGCAGGAGTTGGGGATCAAAAATGGCTTTTCAAGCGTTGTTGCTGATTTTTTTCAGATTTTTAGTTGTAGTCAGGAAGATTTCAGCCAGACACACTGGCCGCCGCTGGCCGATTGCAGTTTTTCCAGCATCGCCTGATGGGCGGCTAACTCATCGTCACTGGCTTTGATAACTTTGCGCTGTTGCTGCGGGCTGGCTTTAATAATGTCTGCATTTTGCTGATGATCGGTGACGGCTGGCTGCTCTGCTGCCAGCGATAAACTGACCTGACCACCGGTCATGGTCAGATACACATCCGCCAGAATCTCGGCATCTAACAACGCGCCATGTAATTCACGGTTGGTGTTGTCAACGTTATAGCGTTTGCATAACGCATCAAGATTATTTTTCTGGCCGGGATGCCGGTCACGAGCCATTTTCAGCGTGTCGAGCACACTGCAAATGGTCTCAATGCGTGGCTGTTGATCCGGCATTTTGCCGAGTTCATGATTGAGAAAGCCGACATCAAATGGCGCGTTGTGGATGATTAATTCGGCGCCATCGACAAAAGCCAGAAATTCCTCAGCAATATCGGCAAACAGCGGTTTATCGGCCAGCGCGTCATTGGTAATACCGTGCACTTCAATTGCACCGGCATCAATTTCCCGTTCAGGATTGATGTACTGGTGGAAATTACGGCCGGTCAGTCGCCGATTGATGATTTCGACGCAGCCGATTTCGATGATCCGATGGTCATCGGCGGTTGATAAACCAGTGGTTTCGGTATCCAGCACTACCTGACGTTTAACCGCTGTTTCAGCCATGATTTATCCTGTTATTTCAGTGTTTCGCGGGCGGCAACCGCCAGTTGATCGGCACGTTCATTTTCGGCATGACCATTATGGCCGCGCACCCACTGCCATTCAACCTTATGCGGGTTTATGGCTTTTTCCAGCCGTTGCCAGAGGTCGGCATTTTTAACCGGCTGTTTGCTGGCGGTACGCCAGTTACGGGCTTTCCAGCCGGGCAACCATTCGGTCATACCTTTCATAACGTATTGTGAATCGGTAGTAATAGTGACCCGACAGGCCCGCTTCAGGGCCTCCAAACCGGCAATGACCGCCATCATTTCCATACGGTTATTGGTGGTGTCTTTTTCCGCACCTGATAACTCTTTTTCGGTGTTTTTCGAGCGCAGTACAACCCCCCAGCCACCCGGGCCGGGATTGCCGCTGCATGCGCCATCAGTAAACATTTCAACGTGATCCATATCTTCCTTGTCGGGTGACTGCTTTGCCGGCCAGACCGGCATTCGGAAACAAACTTGGTCGCGACCACTGACTGCGCAGCGGTGTGACCAGAAAATGGCGTTTTTTGGCAACAATGACCGTGACAGCGCCAAAATACGGCCAGAATCGCGGCCCAAAACGGGCCATAAACCGATTGTCAGACCATTTGCCGCTGCGATTAACCGGCAGCTGAAACAAAAACGCCCGCCGCTCCAGCACTTCAAAAGTCAGCAATGTCAGCCAGTCACTGAGTCGCCAGCGGCTGAAAAAATGGCCGCGCCATGGTTGTTTACTGCGCCAGCTGAATAACCGTCTTAGCCCCCATAAACTGAGCGGGTTAAAGACAAATAACACAATGCTGCCATCTTCGCTGAGGATCCGGTCGGCTTCACGCAACATTTGATGCGGTGCCGCTGCAAATTCCAGTGCATGTGAAATAACCAGTTGATCCACACTATCCGATTTAAAAGGCAAAAACTGGTTATCGGCCTGCAATTGCCCCTGTTCACCCAGCCAAACCTGATAACAGGGGCGCGTAAAGCGCGGCAAAATCCGCGCCCCGCCGCCAATTTGCAATTGAAAATGGCCGGTAAAACCCGACGAATGGCGCTGTAACCAGTTTTTTTCGGCCGCCAGCACCTGTTTGCCCAGCGGGCTTTGCCACCAGGCTGTCATCTGCTGCTGTGCTGTTTTATCATGGTTCATAAACTGTTCAGGAGCTTAATGTGCTGGTTCATGCCGTAGCGGCGTTTAATGACAATTATATCTGGCTGATCCAATCTGCACACAGCGATCGGGTGCTGATTGTTGATCCTGGCGATGCCGCACCGGTTTTGATGGCGTTGAAAACACTGAAACTGACGCCGGCGGCGATACTGATAACCCATCATCATTTTGATCACACTGGTGGCATTGCCGCATTGACGGCGCAATTTTCAGTGCCGGTTTATGGTCCGGCGAATGAAGCTATCCCTGGTATCAGTCATGCCGCCAGCGATGGTGACCAGTTGCATATTGCTGATGATTTTGCTCCGTTAAAAGTGATGGATACCGGTGGTCATACCCCGGGGCATATCAGCTATATAACCAACCATCAGTTGTTTTGTGGTGATACCTTATTCGCCGGCGGTTGTGGCCGGCTGCTGGGCGGCACTGCTGATCAGTTATTTGCGTCTTTACAGCAAATAGCTGCTTTACCGGTTCACACTGACATCTTTTGCGCCCATGAATATACGCTGGCCAATTTACAATTTGCACTGGCGGTTGAACCGGACAATCCCGATCTGCAACAGCGCTTTGCCGACAGCCAGAAGCTGCGCGCCGCAAATCAGCCTACTGTGCCCTCAAATCTGGCGCTGGAGAAAGCCAGTAATCCTTTTTTGCGCTGTCATGTGCCGGCCGTCAAACTGGCCGCAGAACAACAAGCCGGTCAGCCATTAAACAGCCCGCTGGCTGTCTTTAAAGTGCTGCGTCAATGGAAAGATAATTTTAAAGCCGCTTAATAACGATCCGAGTTACCGCGGCCTTTATTACCTTTCCCCTGACCTTTATCTCTGCCCGATCCGTTGCCTCTGGCGCCCTTACCGGGTCCGCCACCACCACCTTTGCTCTGATATAACCTGCGCGGCACATGACCATCATCGTGGTACCAGCGACCATCTAAATCGGCCGCAAATTGCCAATAACCATCGTGATAACGAAAATAACGGTTATCCCAGAAATAATAATCAGGCCGACCAAGCACCACATACACACCCAGACCTGAATCAAACACCAAATCATGGTTGTAATGTTTGTGGCGATAACCATGCGCCGGCGCATGCGGTGGTGGCCCGCCGCGAGAATAGCCGGGTTCGTGGTAATGGTGATGCACACAGCCTGACGCCAGAATCGGGCTCAGCAATACCGCTAACAACAGTATTTTTTTCATCATCACGCCTCCCGTGAGTGACGTTAAGTTAAGCGTCAGCCGGATTTTTTCCTGGCTGCTGAGTTAAGTGTAACTCCATTTGCGGGAAAGGAATGGTGATATCGTTCGCATCAAAGGCCAGTTTTACCTGTTCTAACAATTCAGCTTTGGCCACCCCGAAATCCGCACTGTTAACCCACGGCCAGACCAGAAAATTAACACTGTTATCCGCCAATTCACTGACCCGGATAATCGGCGCCGGATCACTGAGCACCATCGGATGATTGCTGACAATATCGGTCAGGATCTGCTTGGCTTTGAGCAAATCGCTGTCATAACTGATGCCAAATACCATATCCACCCGCCGGGTATCACGCGCCGAATAATTGGTGATGGTATCGGCATAAATCTGCCCGTTGGGCACCGTCACTTCACGGTTATCGGTGGTACGCATCACCGTGCTGAAAATGGTGATTTTTTCGACAATGCCCATGACACCGGCCACCTCAACAAAATCGTCTAACCTAAACGGCCGGTTGATGATCAGCATGACGCCGGCAGCAAAATTCTGCAGCGAATCTTTAAGCGCCAGACCAACGGCCAGACCGGCAGCACCAAGCACGGCGATCATTGAGGTGGTATTTACGCCCAACTGATCCAGCGCTGCGATGATGACAAAAATCAGCAGCACAATATTGGCAATGGTGCTGATAAAGTTAATCAAT
>CAMPHB010000088.1 GCA_946885755.1 uncultured Methylophaga sp.
GTTACAACCCCTACATCGAAAACATTCAAACAGAAAAGGGTGCCCTTTATCGGGTGCGTTTACCAGCCATCGCCAACCGTGCTGAGGCGGATGATATTGCTGCGCGCATCGCAAAACAACTGGATATTAAAACGCAAGTCATCACACAATAAAGTCAGTTGTTACACTTTTGTTAACTGCTTCACAAACACTTAAAGCTGTTGGGTCAGCCTGATGCTATCTGGTAAAATACAGCGTTTAATTCGCAGTGTGGCGCGGAGTGCATATGAACTGGGTTGATTTTTTGATCATCGGCATCATTTTGCTCTCCGCGACAATCAGTATCGTCCGGGGCTTTATTCGTGAGGTGCTGTCTTTACTAAGCTGGATTCTGGCTTTCTGGGTGGCGTTGATGTTTCACGCCAATCTGGCAAGTTTGCTGGTGTCCTATGTTGATACGCCATCAATAAGATTATTTGCCGCATTTTTTTTACTGTTTGTGGTGACCCTGATCCTGGGTGCTTTAGTAAATCATCTTATTTCACAACTCGTCGAAAAAACTGGTTTAACGGGAACAGATCGGGCGCTGGGCATCATATTTGGCCTGATACGTGGCGCAGCTATTGTCACTTTATTGGTACTGGTCGCAGGGCTGACACCGATGCCAGCAGATGCCTGGTGGCAAAATTCCCTGCTGATTGAACATTTTGAACAACTGGCTATGTGGGTGGTGGGTTTGTTGCCGGAAGACATTGCCACCCATATCAATTTCAACTCATCCTGGCAGGACTGATTTATGTGCGGAATTATTGGTATTGTGGGGCACTCGGAAGTTAATCAGGCATTGTATGATGGCCTGACGGTGCAGCAACACCGCGGACAGGATGCCGCAGGGATCATGACTTGCGATGCCGAGGGCCGTTTTTATCTGCGCAAAGATAATGGACTGGTCAAAGATGTATTCCATACCCGCCATATGATTCGTCTGAAAGGCAATATGGGGATTGGCCATATTCGTTATCCGACCGCTGGCTGCTCAACCTCGGCTGAGTCGCAGCCGTTTTATGTCAACTCTCCCTACGGTATTGCGCTGGCCCACAATGGTAATCTGACCAATACCAAACTGCTCAGCGACCAGTTGTTTAAAAGCGACCGTCGTCACCTCAATACCACCTCTGACTCAGAAGTATTGCTGAATGTTTTAGCGCATGAACTGCAAACTGCCGGCAAGCTGAAACCGCAACCAGAAGATATTTTTAATGCCATCCGTCAGGTACACAAACGCTGCAAAGGCGCTTATGCAGCAGTCGCAATGATCGCCGGTGTCGGTATGCTGGCGTTTCGTGATCCCTATGGTATTCGTCCGGCGGTGATTGGTCAGCGTGATTCGGCTAGCGGCAAAGAATATATGTTTGCTTCGGAAAGTGTTGCCATTGATACGCTAGATTATGAATTGATGCGCGATATTGAACCGGGCGAATGTATTTTTATTGATACCCATGGTCAGTTCCATAGTCAGCAATGCGCTGAAAACCCAGTCAAGTCGCCGTGTATCTTTGAATATGTCTATTTTGCCCGTCCTGATTCAATGATGGATGGTATTTCGGTCCATAAAAGCCGGATGCGCATGGGCACCAAGCTCGCCGAAAAAATTAAACGTGAATGGCCGGATCATGACATTGATGTGGTGATCCCAATTCCTGATACCAGTCGCAGTGCGGCCTTGCAGTTGTCTTATGATTTGGGTGTCGTTTACCGGGAAGGTTTTATTAAAAATCGTTATATCGGCCGAACTTTTATTATGCCGGGGCAAACCCAGCGTAAAAAATCAGTGCGTCAGAAACTGAACCCGATTGATTTAGAGTTTCGTGGTAAGAATGTATTGCTGGTTGATGACTCTATCGTTCGCGGCACGACATCACAGCAAATTGTGCAGATGGCGCGTGATGCCGGTGCTGAAAAAGTCTACCTGGCTTCTGCGGCACCGCCGGTCAGATTTCCGAATGTTTACGGTATTGATATGCCGTCACCGACCGAGTTTGTTGCGCATAACCGGGATGTCGAGTCGATTGCTGCAGAACTCGGCGTCGATAAGTTGATCTATCAGGATCTGGCGGATTTAGTAGCGGCAATTAACAAGCGAAGTGACATTAAGCGTTTTGATACTTCTTGTTTCGACGGTGAATATATTACCGGCGATATTGATGCTGATTATCTGTATTACATTGATGCACTGCGAAATGATGTCTCAAAGAGTAACAGTAATGAAGGTAATGCCATCATTGAATTACATAACGATGCTTGATGGTCAGAAACTAATAAAATTTATTTGCAAAGTAGGACGGCTGTTTTAAGCGGCTTTTACTTTGCTGTTTATAGCGAATTCTTATATAATCCCGTCGATTATGCATCAGCAACTGCCCAGAGAGATTGATCCGTTTCGTTTTGCCCATAACGGCTTGCGTTTAACCGGGCAAATTCCGTTGTCATCCATGCGCCGTTTGGCAGATTTATTGGTTAATGATGATGGCATGGTGGATGTCGATATGTTGTTTGATATAGACGAAACCGGCTTGCCGTTTATGCAGGGCCAGTTTAAAACCAGCATACAGCTGATATGTGAACGTTGTATGTCGCCGATGGATCTGCAACTCGATATTTCGACATTGCTTGGTATTATCCGCCACGAACGTAAGGTGGAAGGTCTGGCGGATCAGTATGAGCCGTGGATCATTGAAGATGCCAAGCAGGTAGACCCGGCACAGATGGTCGAGGATGAATTGATGTTGGCACTGCCGATTGTGCCGAAACATGATTATGCCTGTTTGTCAGATGATGTCTGGCAGTCAGGAGAAGAAGAAAGCGAAGCCGACAAACCGGCTTCACCCTTTGCAGTATTGGCTGCATTGAAAGCAAAGAAGTAAGTTTATTTAGATTCAGGTTTAGGAGTTACACCCATGGCTGTCCAAAAGAGTAAAAAGAGTCAATCACGCCGCGGCATGCGTCGTTCACACGATGCACTCAGCGCTACTACACTGTCAGTTGACAGCACTTCAGGTGAGTTGCATCGCCGTCACCATGTCACCGCAGACGGTTTTTACCGTGGTCGTAAAGTTGTTGCTGAAAAGAGTGAATAAGGCGTAACGCATTGACGCTTAAAATTGCTATTGATGCAATGGGCGGGGATCACGGACCTCAGGTTGTGATCCCCGCTGCCATATCAGCCCTAGAAAAGCATCCCGATATAGAGCTGATTCTGGTAGGTGATGAAACTACTTTGCAAGCTGCACTGACGCAGCAAACGCCCGAAAATCAGGCAAGGCTGCAGATTCATTATGCTTCTCAGATAGTGGCAATGGATGAGTCACCACAAACGGCCTTACGCAGTAAAAAAGATTCGTCCATGCGGGTTGCCATTAATCTGGTAAAAGAGGGCGTTGCAGCAGCTTGTGTCAGTGCCGGTAATACCGGCGCATTGATGGCGACTGCCCGTTTTGTTTTGAAAACACTGCCGGGTATTGAGCGGCCGGCGATTGTCACTGCATTGCCGACCATGAAAGGCCATACTTATGTATTGGATCTCGGGGCCAATGTCGATTCCAGTGCCGAACATCTGGTGCAATTTGCGCTGATGGGTTCTGTTCTGGCTGAACTGGTGGATGGTAAAAAACAACCATCAGTCGGTTTGCTGAATATCGGCGCCGAAGAAATTAAAGGCAGCGAACGGGTCAAAGAAGCTGCCCGACTGCTTGGTCAGACTGATTTGAACTATATCGGTTTTGTCGAAGGTGACGGCTTATACAAAGGCGAAGTTGATGTGCTGGTCTGCGACGGCTTTGTCGGCAACGTTTTATTAAAAGCCAGCGAGGGCGTGGCGCATATGATCCGTCATTATCTGCGTAACTCTTTCAAACGTAACCTGTTTACCAAAGCGGCTGCCATGGTTGCCTATCCGGTGCTCAAACATTTCCGTAAAGAACTGGACCCGCGCGCCTATAACGGTGCTAACTTCATCGGTCTGCAAGGCATTGTCATCAAAAGCCATGGTGGTGCTGACAGCTTCGCGTTTGCCAATGCCATTAATATTGCTGTGATTGAAGCCCGTAAAGATGTGCCCAAACACATCAGCAAACATCTGGAAACCCTGCAGGAAGGGCAGGTACTGTGATTTATTCCAGAATCGCAGGCACTGGCAGTTACTTGCCGGAAAAAGCGCTGAGCAATACCGATCTGGAAAAAATGGTCGACACCAGTGACCAGTGGATCCGTGAACGTACCGGCATTATCAAACGCCATATTGCGGGAGATAATGAAACCACGACAGACTTGGCATACAACGCCGCCGTCAATGCGATTGATGCCGCCGGCCTCAGTAATCAGGATATCGATCTGATTATTGTTGCGACCACGACGCCGACTAAAATTTTCCCCAGTACGGCATCATTAGTACAACAAAAACTCGGTATTCATGGCTGTCCGGCATTTGATATTCAAGCGGTTTGCACTGGTTTTGTTTACGGTTTGACCGTCGCCGATAAATTTATCAAATCCGGCAGCGCCAAAAATGTTTTGGTGATTGGTGCTGAGACGTTTTCACGCATCATTGACTGGACCGATCGCAATACCTGCGTACTATTTGGTGATGGTGCCGGTGCCGTCGTGCTGCAGGCTTCCGAAACCCCCGGTATTTTATCGACGCATATTCATTGTGATGGCAGTTTTAATGAATTGCTGCATGTGCCGACCGGTCCCGGCTCTGTGGTGACGGGTGATGCTGCCTATGTTGATATGCAGGGCAATGAAGTATTCAAAATTGCTGTCAAAACCCTCAGCCTGATTGCCGATGAAACCCTTGAAGCCAACCAGTTAGAAAAACACGATATCGACTGGCTGGTGCCGCATCAAGCCAATATTCGTATTATTGCCGCTACTGCCCGTAAGCTAAGTATGTCTATGGATAAAGTTGTCGTCACAGTTGACGAACATGGCAATACCTCGGCGGCTTCGATTCCGCTGGCATTAGACACGGCAGTCCGAGATGGTCGTATTCAGCGCGGTGAAAAACTGCTACTGGAAGCCTTTGGTGGCGGTTTTACCTGGGGTTCGGCACTGATTCAGTTTTAAGCAGAGATTTTAGGATTTAAACATGCAATCAGCTTTTGTATTTCCGGGACAAGGTTCACAATCAATTGGCATGCTGGCCGACCTGGCTGCGGCATTTCCGGTAGTTGAACAGACTTTCGCAGAAGCCTCTGAGGCGCTGGGTTATGACTTATGGCAACTGGTACAAAATGGTCCCGAAGCCGATTTAAATCAAACCGATAAAACCCAGCCCGCTATGCTGGCCGCCGGAATTGCCGTCTGGCGTGTCTGGCAATCTCAAAACAGTTTTCAACCTGCGTTTCTGGCAGGCCACAGTTTAGGCGAATACAGCGCACTGGTGGCCGCTGGTGCTATTGAGTTTAAAGATGCCATAAAGCTGGTCGCTAAACGTGGCGAATTAATGCAACAAGCGGTGCCAGCCGGCGAAGGTGCTATGGCAGCGATTCTAGGTCTTGAAGATGCACAGGTTATTGATATTTGTCAGCAGGCCAGTGCCACTGGCGTTGTTGAAGCCGTTAACTTTAACTCTCCCGGACAGGTCGTGATTGCCGGTGCTACAGGCGCGGTTAATCAGGCGATTGAACTGGCAACCGCAGCCGGTGCCAAACGGGCTTTATTATTGCCAGTCAGCGTGCCATCACATTGCGCGCTGATGCAGCCCGCTGCAGAGCAACTGGCCAAAGAACTGGCCAGCACGACTATCCAGGCGCCACATATTCCGGTGATTCACAATGCCAGCGTGACCAGCAGCACCGATGCAAATGAAATCCGCGAATTATTAGCCAAACAATTATTTAATCCAGTGCGCTGGGTTGAAACGGTTAATTTTCTGGCTGCGCAGGGCGTAGATACGCTGGTTGAATGCGGTCCCGGCAAGGTATTGGCAGGCCTTGCCAAACGCATTGATAAAAGCTTAAACGCACAGCCGCTGTTTGATGTGGCCAGTCTGGAAAAAACCAAACAGTTAGCAGGAGATAATGCATGAGTTTACAAGGCAAAACCGCGCTGGTTACCGGCGCCACCCGGGGTATCGGTAAAGCCATTGCCCTGAGTTTGGGTGAGCAGGGCGCTACCGTTATCGGTACCGCCACCTCTGACAATGGCGCAGCCACCATTTC
>CAMPHB010000089.1 GCA_946885755.1 uncultured Methylophaga sp.
ACCCAGCGCCGAGCCTTTGGAGCACAAGCGGCCAAAGTTAGCCGGATGCGCCGGATCACCGGCAATGGTCACGGTGCCGTCAGACTGCGGTGTCGCCAAAACGCCACAGCCGACGCCACAATAAGGACAAGTTGTGCGGGTGGTAGCCAAACGAAATTCCTCTACAGCGATTACAGCGCGATAAACACCACACCGTTTTCCACTTTGGTGGCAAAACTGCGGGTGCAACCTTCATCCGGACCGGTCGCTTCACCGCTGTCCAGTTCGATCACCCAGTTATGCAACGGGCAGGCGACCCGTTTATCGTAAACAATGCCCTGCGATAACGGCCCTTTTTTATGCGGGCACTGGTCAAACAAGGCAAATACTTCATCACCGCTGGTGCGAAACACGGCCACATCACCGTCTTTGCTGCTGATAACGCGTGAGCCTTTTGGCGGGATCTCGGCCAACAGGCCAACTTCTGTCCAGTTTGTGTTCATTAACCTACCTGCTTGATCGGAATATATTTTTGCGGTTGTTTGGCAACTTCTTCGGCCCACGGATCATTCTGGGCATTTTTCTGTGAGTCATAAAAACGCTCGGCCAGCGCCTTACGATTGGCGTCATCATCTACCACCAGTGATTGCACATGTTTCAGCCCCACCCGCTCAATCCACGGTGCAGTCCGCTCCAGATAATGGCCTTCCTCACGATACAGCTGCATATAGGCAGCAATATATTCCATGGCTTCTTCTTCAGTTTTAACTTTGCACAGGAAGTCTGTGGCACGCACCTTGATACCGCCGTTACCGCCGACGTGCAGTTCATAACCAGAATCAACACAGACCACACCGATATCTTTAATGGTCGCTTCAGCACAATTACGCGGACAACCAGACACCGCGATCTTGAATTTATGCGGTGTCCAGCTGCCCCAGGTCATTTTTTCGACCTTGATACCCAGACCGGTCGAATCCTGGGTACCAAAACGGCACCATTCACTGCCGACACAGGTTTTAACAGTACGCAGCGATTTGCCGTAAGCATGACCAGAGACAAAACCGGCAGCACTTAAATCGGCCCACATTTTGGGCAAATCGTCTTTTTTAATGCCCAGTAAATCAATCCGCTGACCGCCGGTGATTTTCACCGATGGCACGTTATATTTATCAGAAATATCAGCAATAGCGCGCAGCTCACGCGGGTTAGTCACACCGCCCCAGATGCGTGGGATCACGGAATAAGTGCCATCTTTTTGAATATTGGCGTGCACCCGCTCGTTGATAAAACGTGATTGCTGATCATCGACATATTCATTGGGCCAGCTGCTCAGCAAATAATAATTCAGTGCCGGCCGGCAGCTGTGACAGCCATCGGGATTTTGCCATTCCAGTGCCTGCATGACATCGGGGATGGTTTTCAGTTGTTGTTCGGTAATAGCGGTTTTCACTTCGTTATGACTGAGGTGAGTACAGCCGCACAGTGATTTTTTACTCGGTGTGTCGTTAAAGTCACTGCCCAGCGTTGAGGCCAGTAATTGCTCCACCAAACCGGTACAGGAGCCACATGAAGCTGAGGCTTTGGTATGGGCTTTAACTTCATCAAGGGTAAACAGATTATGTTTGCTGATGGCCTGAACGATGTCACCTTTACAAACACCATTACAGCCGCAGATCTCTGCTGAATCCGGCAGACCATCAACGGCATTAGTGGCACCATGGCCCGAATCACCCAAATGATGCTGACCAAACAGCATATTTTCGCGAATGCTCGATACATCGGTACCATCACGCATCAGCTGGAAGTACCAGGCGCCATCGACGGTATCACCGTAGAGCACGGCGCCAATCAGCTGGTTATTTTTAATGACCAGTTTTTTATAAACATGGCGGGCGGCATCTTTGAAGACCAGATCTTCACTGTCGTCATCACCGATAAAGTTACCGGCTGAAAACAAATCAATGCCGGTCACTTTCAGCTTGGTCGAGGTGACGCTGCTCATATAACGGGCAATACCCATCTGCGCTAAATGGTTGGCGCAGACTTTGGCCTGTTCAAATAACGGCGCCACCAGACCGAAGGTGGTGCCGCGATGCTGGACACATTCACCGACGGCATACACCCGCGGGTCAAAGGTCTGCATGGTGTCATCAACAACAATACCGCGCTCACAGTGAATGCCCGCCGATTGTGCCAATGTGGCATTGGGCCGGATACCAACCGCCATCACCACTAAATCGGCATCTACATGGCTGCCATCTTTAAAGGTCAGCCGTTCCACCCGATCTTTGCCTTCAATGGCGGCCGATTCATGCTGCATTAAAAACTTCAGGCCTTTGCCTTTCAGTTCGTCGAGCATCAGGTCCGAGGCGGTTTTATCAAGCTGCATATTCATCAGCGTGTCGCTGATATGCACCACGGTGACATCCATGCCCTGAATCATCAGACCATTAGCGGCTTCAAGCCCCAGCAGACCACCGCCAATCACCACCGCTTTTTGATGGGATTTGGCGGTATCGATCATGGTATCGACATCGGCAATATCCCGAAAACTGATGACGCCCGGTAAATCAGCACCCGGTAATGGCAACATAAAAGGTCTGGAGCCAGTCGCGAGCAGCAGTCGATCGTATTCAACAATCAGCCCGTCATCGGTCATCACACGGCGTTTCACCCGATCAATTTTGCTGACCCGCTGGCCGCTGTATAAGGTGATATTGTTATCTTCGTACCACTGCAAATCATTGATCATGATGTCATCAATGGTTTTTTCACCGGCCAAAACCGGCGATAACATAATGCGGTTGTAGTTACCGTAAGGTTCATCACCAAACACACTGATTTGGTATTTGTCCGGGGCCAGCTTCAGCAGCTCTTCGAGTGCCCGCATCCCCGCCATGCCATTACCAATCAGCACCAGTTTTTCTTTCATGCCTAACTCCATTGTTATCTCTGAAGTCAGCATTGCAGGCACTGTGCCAAACATTAAGTAGCTGATTTTATTGGATTTTAAATTTTAATCGGTAAGTAATATGTTTATTTATGGTGCAATTTGGTGCAAGGCGCACAAAATTGGTGAAATGGCTTTACCACAGTGTTGCGCGCAATAAAAAAGCCGCCATCCTTAGTCAGGATGACGGCTTCTAGCTGAGAAACGGGCTGAATTTATTGCGCCATATTCCAGATATGCGAGGCAACCTCCCATTCACCATCAGCATTTTGCTGCAGTACTGTCATCAGCACACCCTGATAAGTCATGGTTTCACCCGCTTCGTTTTCAACATCCGCTGACCAGTTAGCCAGTTGGCTGATTTGGCCCTGCGAAGTGTAAGTGGCAATGGTATCGATTTGATGATTGTGCAGGCCATTATCGAAAAAGCTCTGGAATAAGGCGGCAATTTCTTCATCACCATTGAGTACTTTGCCGTCACCGGCAGACAATGTCGCATCCTCAGCATACAGCTCTGCCAGGGTGGCGCTGTCAGCAGCATTAAAGGCTTCATTCCAGCTGGCATTGGCATTTTCAACCACCGCCTGACTGTCTACCGGGGTGCTGTCACCACAGGCTGTCAGCGCTGCAACAACCGTTGTCGCGGCGATCCATTTTGCTAAATGTTTCATAAGTTTCTCCGTTTGCTTAGTTAAAAAATAGCTGACGTTGCTGATGCAATTTGGTCAGCGCTTCAATCATGTGTTGACTGCTGGTGACATCCAAAGATGCCATTAATGCTGAAACCCGCTGGTAATAACCGGGCATGACTGCATCCAGTTTGGCCTGCCCGGCCGCTGTTAATCGGATCTCAACCTGCCGGCGATCGCCTTTGGCATGTTCACGGTTAATCAGCTTTTCTTTATAAAGGCCATCCAGCAAACCGGTCATGGTGGCGCGTGACACGCCCGCTTTGGCCGCCAGTTGGGATGGTGTTGCCCGTTTATCCGGTTCACGCATCAGCAAAATCAATACCCACCAGCGGCCCTGCAACAGGTCAAATCCCGCCAGATAATGATTTAACGCCAGCGACAAATCGGTACCGACCTGCAATACCTTTAAAAATGCCATTACCGCATCCACATTTGCATCAGGATAGCGTTCAGCAAATCGGCTGATGATGTCTCTGTCTGGCAGATCTTTAAGCTGCAACATAATAAGCCCCATTATAATTAGCCAGCTAATTATGTCAACCGGGAAATACAGACAGTCAATGCAGTCTGTTATGCTGAGTTTTTATTTTTTGGGATCCGTATGGCAAATCAGGCTGCGCAATTTGGCCAGCAGCTCCGGCAGCACTGGCGACAATTACAGCATCAAAGCGAAAACCTCTTGCAGCGCGCGTTAGACCGGCATTTGAAAATCGGTATCAGCGGCTTCAGCGGCAGTGGTAAATCAACGTTTCTGACCAGCCTTATCCATCAGCTGAAATATTCACATCATGCCGGTTTAGGCGGTTTTTTACCGGCCCGCGATGGCCGTTTACTGGCCGTTGAATTAGAAGCTATCCCCGGTTTGCCATTATTTGATTATCAGGGCGGTATCGCAGCTTTATCAGCACAGCCACCTCGCTGGCCAGCCTCTACCCGGCAGATCAGCGGTGCCCGTTTGCAAATCCAGTTCAAACAAAAAAACCTGTGGTCGGGCATGCTTGGCGAACAGCGTCATCTAACCCTTGATATCCGTGATTATCCCGGCGAATGGCTGGTGGATTTGCCAATGCTGTCGCTGCATTACCGTGACTGGTGCCTTGATAGTGGCCGTCTGATGCAGCAAACACCCCGCGCGGATATCGATCCGCAGCTTATTTACGATTTACAGCAACTTGATCCGCTGGCAACTGCCGATAATGCATTGATTGAGGCACTGTTTAAACGCTATCAGCAATTTTTACAGCGTTGTAAAACCAATGGCTTAACGCTTTTACAACCAGGGCGTGCCTTACTGGATGACAGCGGATATTTGCCAGCCGTGCTGCCTTTACTGAATTTACAGGCCTACTCTCAGGCGCAGTTACAAAATGCGCCGGCAGATTGTTTATACCAACAACTGAAACAGCGCTACCAGCAGTATTTAAAACAACACGTTAAACCTTTTTATCAGCAGTTTTTTACCGGTATCGACCGTCAGGTGATGCTGATAGATGTGGTCAAAGCGTTAAGTCATGGCAAAGCCTGTTTTGACGATATGCTGCTCGCCTATAGCCGAATTATTGACAGCTATCAGATAGGCGGCCGGCAGCGGTTATTGAATCTGCTGCAGCCGAAAGTCGAAAAAATCTTATTTCTGGCTTCTAAACCAGACCGGATTGTCATGCACCAGCATGAAGCAATGCGCCAGTTAATGGACGATATTATCAGTCGCATCACACCACAATCGGTACGTAACCAGATCCAGATCGAAACCGAAATCGCTGCCGCCGTGCGCAGCAGCAGCGATCATCAGGATTTTCTGACGGCGACACTCAATGACGGCCGTTTTGGTGAACTCCGCCATCCGCCGATCCCGATGGCAATACCAGACAACGATACCTGGCAACAACTGGCCAACTGGCAGCCACCGGAATTACAGCCGCCATTAAATGCTGATTTGGCCGCTGGTGGCCGGCTGGCGCATATTCGTATGGATAAAGTGCTGCGTGATTTGATTGGAGATAAATTCCAGTGAGTGAACAAGACCCGTATTTTCAGGACCGGCCCCAACCCCGCAAAACTGCAACGCAGCAGCCACCGGAAAGCTTTTTCACCGCTCGCGACCTGCCACCGGCTAGTTTACCTGACTCAGTGGAAGACAGTTTTGCAGCAGATATTACGTTGCCCGACAAACCGTCATCGCGCGGTTTGAAAGCCTGGTTTTTCAGTTTAACGGCGGTATTGCTGGTCTGGCTGGGCTATGACTGGTGGCGGCTGATACAGCAACTGATGACTGATAATCCGTCACTGGCCGCGATATTTGTGGTACTGCTGGCTGTTTTATTGTTACTCAGCGGCCAGCAATTATGGGTCGCCTGGCGCAGCCGCCGGCAATTAAAACGGGTGGATTATTTAAGAGATGCCGCTGAAAAAATGCGCCATGAACAAAGCCGGGGCCGCGCTGCTGACTGGTTAAAGCAACTGGACAAGCTCTATAGCGACACGCAACATCAAGCTGCGCTCAACACCGCCAGCACGCAGTTAGCTGATTATTTACACGATGGTGAAGTGGTCGAGCAAATTGACGAACAGT
>CAMPHB010000090.1 GCA_946885755.1 uncultured Methylophaga sp.
GCGGCCCGGCCAATGGTTTTGTCCGCGAAGATCGTTTTGACATCGTGGTGGCCTCCGAAGTGATGGCGATTTTCTGTCTGGCCAATTCGCTGGCTGAATTGAAACAGCGTCTGGGCGATATTCTGATTGGCTACAGCTTTGACGGCACACCGCGTTATGCCTTTGAGTTACAGGCGCAGGGCGCAATGGCAACGTTGCTCAGAGAAGCGATTAAACCGAATTTGGTGCAGACACTGGAAAACAATCCGGCGTTTGTGCATGGCGGGCCGTTTGCCAATATCGCCCATGGATGTAACTCGGTGATTTCCACCAAAATGGCATTAAAACTCGGTGACTATGTGGTCACTGAAGCCGGCTTTGGTGCGGATTTAGGTGCTGAGAAATTTATCAATATTAAATGCCGCAAAGCCGGTATTCGCCCGGATATGGCGGTGTTGGTGGCGACGGTGAAAGCGCTCAAATATCACGGTGGCATGGAGGTAAAATCAGTCACTGAAGATAACCCTGAAGCCTTAAAGAAAGGCCTTGCCAACCTCAAACGGCATTTGGCTAATCTGCAGCAGCAATTCAATTTGCCGTGTGTGGTTGCCATCAATCATTTTGTCCATGATCGCGACAGTGAAATTGCTATGATTGAACAAGCCGTTACCGAAATGGGTGGCAAAGTGGTGCTGGCCCGGCATTGGGCGCAAGGTGGCGCCGGTGCTGAGCAACTGGCCGAAACGGTTGTGGCCATGCTGGATCAGCAATCAGAAAAATCATGTGAATTGTTATATCCGGATGCCATGCCCTTATTGGAAAAGATCCGCACCGTCGCCGAAAAACTATATGGTGCCAGCGATGTGATTGCGGATGGCAAAGTGCTGAAAAAACTCAGTGACTTTACCGAAACCTATGGTGACTTACCGGTGTGTATGGCCAAAACGCCGTATTCGTTCAGCAGCGATCCTAGCTTACGCGGAGCGCCGGACAATCACAGCCTGACCATTCGCGATGTGCGCCTGTCACATGGCGCAGGGTTTGTCGTGGTGTTATGTGGCGATGTGATGACCATGCCCGGATTGCCCCGTAAGCCTGCTGCAGAGCGGATAGATATTGACACGCAAGGACGTATTTCCGGCTTGTTCTAGCTTGCTTTGCTGGCGCGATGCTTTTTAATCAAATCATAAGCCAGCTGAATTTCCTTGGTCTGTTCGGTGGCAACATCGATCATATCTTTAGGCACACCCTGACCCATCAATTTATCAGGATGATGTTGACTCATTAGTTTCCGGTAGGCGCGTTTAATTTCTTGGTCGCTGCTATCTGCCGAAACACCTAAGGCCTGATAAGCTTCCTCTAATGCGGATGCAGAAGCAGGTCGGGCACTGCCGCCGGCAAAATGAGACTGACCCATCACCATGTTGAGAAGTTGTGCAAATTCGGACTCGCTGTAATTGAGGTGACTGGCCACCTCTTTTAATGCGAGCTGTTCCTGGTTATCGAGTTTGCCATCTGCCAGTGCCATGACGATCAAATAGATCATCAGCATCTGTCGCAGATTTGCGGTTTTACCGCAGTGTGTTTTGAAGCGGTTCATCGTTGCAGCTAAGTCAAAGTCTGGCTGAGCACCTTTTTGGAATAGTGCTATGGCTTGTTGACGATGTTCTGCAGTCATGCCTGCCTTTTTGATAAAGGCTTCGACATGGTCTATTTCATTTTGTGTAATGACGCCATCGGCTTTGGCGAGCATGCCTTTCAGTGTAAACAGGGTTTCCAGAAACACTGTTTGACGAAGGGCTGCAGAAGCTGGGTTGAAACCGCCGGTTCCCAGTGCGCGAACACGGTCGATTGCCGCACCGACAAAATAACCCAAGAAAGCGCCAATTAAGCCCAATCCGATAAAACCAAGACCCAGACCAATCCACTTAAACATTTTTAAGATTTTCTTTGGCTGAGACTAAAAAACAATAAAACACCGCCCCAAATGCCCAGTACCCAACTTAAAACCGGCAGCCCGCCAATCATGGTCGGTGCGTAACCATCCAGCCCTTTTAAAACGGCCGCGCCGACAATAAACGCTGCGCCGGCAACAGCAGCGGCAGTACGATAACTGCTGTCACGAATTTCCTGACGGATCTGCTGTAAATCCCGCGACGACAGTTGCATTTGCAATTCGCCGTGCTGGGCTTTGCGGGTCAGCTCATAAAGCTGGCGCGGCAGGGTTGGCAGTGTTTCCGCCCAGGTGGGCGCTTCCTGCTGCAGGGTTTTTAACGCCGCCTGCCAGCCGAGTTTTTCCTGCATCCATTTTTCTAAAATCGGTTTGGCGGTCTGCCATAAATCCAGATCCGGATATAACTGCCGGCCAAGGCCTTCAATGTTGAGCAGGGTTTTTTGCAGTAATACCAATTGCGGCTGGATCTGCATATTAAACCGCCGGGCCGTTTGAAACAGCCGTAGTAACAACTGACCAAACGAGATCTCTTTTAACGGCCGGGCAAAAATCGGTTCACAAACACTGCGGATTGCTGATTCGAACTCATCCAGGCGAGTATCGGCCGGTACCCAGCCGGATTGCACATGCAGTTCGGCAACGCGGCGGTAATCGTGATTAAAAAACGCTAAAAAGTTTTCGGCAAGATAACGCTGGTCATCGGGTGCCAGCGTGCCCATAATGCCAAAATCAATGGCGATATAACGCGGATTGGCCGGATCACTGACATCGACCAGAATATTGCCGGGATGCATATCGGCATGGAAAAAACTGTGTTTAAACACCTGGGTGAAAAAGATTTCAACGCCAATAGCAGCGAGCTTTTCAAAGTCTACATGGTGTGCGGCCAGTGCCTGCATATCACTTATCGGTACACCAAATACCCGTTCCTGTACCAGAATATTCGGCCGGCTCAGCGACCAAAAAACCTCGGGTACGTAGAGCAGCCGGGCATCGGGGAAATTACGTTTTAACTGTGATGCGGAAGCGGCTTCACGCAGCATATCCAGTTCGTCGAACAGGTTTTTTTCCATTTCAGCAACGACTTCACGAGGCCGCAGCCGTTTGCCTTCTGACCAGTAACGTTCGGCGAGGCCTGCCATGGTGTACAGCAAGTCCACATCACGGCGGATAACTTTTTCGATACCGGGCCGCACTAATTTGATGATCACCTGTTTGCCGTCAGCCAGCGTTGCCGCATGCACCTGAGCAATCGATGCCGAGGCCAGCGGCTCGGTTTCGATATTAGCAAATAACTGGTCAATCTGATCTTCGGGATAAGCGGCTTTAATCAGTGCCAGCGCCTGCTCGCTGGGAAACGGTGCCACCTTGTCCTGCAATTTGGCCAGTTCATCAGCAATATCATCAGGCAGTAAATCACGGCGGGTAGACAGAATCTGACCGAATTTAACAAAAATCGGCCCTAGATCTTCAAGTGCTAAACGCAGCCGTTCGCCGCGAGGCTGATGACTGGCTTTGCCCCAGCGGTAAGGTGATAACCAACTGATGAAACGCAGCGGCCGGAACATATGAATGGCCAGAATAAATTCATCAAGACGATGCCGGGCAAACACCCGGTTAATTTGTACCAGTCTGCTGAATTGGCCGAATTTCATGGTTTTTCCTGTTGGCGCCGGCTAAGTAACCGGTCAATGCGTGCGGCCAGCCGATCAACATCGGCTTTTAACGTATCAACTTGCTGCATAAAGCGGTTGGTTTCTGTTTTATCAGGCAGTAGCCGGCTTTCTTCACGCAAATATTCTGCAGCTGATTGTTGCAGACTCTCGGCACTGCCTGTCAGCCAGCCAAAACCATGACGTAAGCCCTGAGCGATCGGATAAGCCAGTGTGTCACCGGTAATGCGGGCAATCTGCGCTTCCCAGTCAAAATCAAAGCCGTCCAGCCAGTCCTGTAATTGTTTGGCAAACTGTACATCACCGAGGATTTTGATTTGTGCGGAAAACAGGTTTTCCGGATTACGGGCGACTTTCAACAGCGCGGGGCTGGCAGCAGCAATCATCAGATCAGCCGTTTTATCGCGTCCATCTGAAAGTTTGATATGGGTTTGCTCAAACTGAATCAGTATTGATAGATGAAAATCCGTAATATCCAGATGAATACTGCGCTTTTCAAACTGATGGAGTTTGGCCTGACTGTCGGCATCAGCTGACAACGCCTGATTGAGGGCAAATTCCAGTGGCCTGAGCAGCATCAGAATTTGTAACCACGATGCAGGGCGACAATGCCGGCAGTCATATTAAAAAATTCGCAGCGTTCAAAACCCACATCAAGCATCATGGTTTTCAGCGTTTGCTGGTCAGGATGCATACGAATTGATTCGGCGAGATATTGATAGCTGTCGGCATCGCCGGTAAAGATTTTGCCAAGTTGCGGCAGTACTTTAAATGAATAGGTGTCATAAATGGGCGCCAGCCATTCAGCAGGTTTGGAAAATTCCAGCACCAGCAACTGGCCACCGGGTTTCAGCACCCGCAGCATGGAGCGCAGGGCTTTGTCTTTATCAGTGACATTACGCAGGCCAAAGGCGATGGTAATAACATCAAAACTATTATCAGGAAACGGCAACGCCTCGGCATTGGCCTGTACATAGTCAATATTGCCGGCCTTGCCTTTGTCGGTCAGCCGGTCCCGGCCAACATTGAGCATCGAGGCATTGATATCGGCCAGTACCACTTTGCCGCCGGGGCCAACCAAATCAGCAAATTTGGCTGTTAAGTCGCCGGTGCCGCCGGCAATATCCAGTACTTTGGCGCCTCGCCGGACACCACTTTGTTGCAGGGTGATGTGTTTCCATAAACGATGAATGCCCAGCGACATTAAATCGTTCATCAAATCATAGCGACCGGCGACGGAGTGAAAAACCTCGGCGACATGGCGGGCTTTTTCGCCGACCGGTACCTGCTTGTAGCCAAAATGTGTGGTGTTGTTATCTGCCATCATTCGTCTCAGGCGTCACTTTGGCGTTCGTAACCTTCCGCCATCAGTTTTTCCAGATAGATTTGCCAATAATCATCCTGGTGGATACAGAGATCGTAGAGGTAATCCCAGCTGAACAGACCGCTGTCATGACCGTCATCAAAATAGATTTTGACAGCGTAATGACCAACCGGCTCAATATTACTGATGCCAACATTCTCTTTTTGCACCTGCAACACTTCCTGTCCCGGACCATGGCCTTTGACTTCAGCCGATGGTGAGTGCACCCGCAAAAATTCGGCAGACAGCAGATAGTGCTTATCTCCGTAAACCAGTTCCAGTTTACGGGACTGTTTGTGCAGCTCAATGCCGCTTGGTAAAGGCGCGTCGGCCATAAAAATCCTTAAAGAATATAGCGTGACAAATCTTCGTCTTGTGCCAGTTCACCTAACTGGGCACTAACGTAGGCTTCATCAATGACAAATTGCTGGCCAGCTTGTTCACCGGCTTGATAGGAAATTTCTTCCAGCAGTTTTTCCAGCAGCGTATGCAGGCGGCGAGCACCGATGTTTTCAGTTTTTTCGTTGACTTGAAACGCCAGCTCGGCGATACGCTGAATGCCATCTTCAGTGAAACGCAACTCAACTCCTTCGGTCGCCATCAGCGCTGTGTACTGTTCGGTCAGCGAAGCATTGGGTTCGGTCAGGATCCGTACAAAGTCATTGACTTTCAGTGCCGTAAGTTCGACCCGGATGGGCAAGCGGCCCTGTAACTCAGGAATAAGATCTGATGGTTTACTCAAATGAAACGCGCCGGAAGCAATAAACAGAATATGGTCAGTTTTCAGCACACCATATTTAGTAGTGACACTGCTGCCTTCTACCAGCGGCAGTAAATCGCGCTGTACACCGGCGCGCGACACGTCAGCGGTACTGCCACCTTCACCACGACCGGTGATTTTGTCGATTTCATCAAGAAACACAATGCCATTTTGTTCAACGGTGTTGATCACATCGGCTTTTAAATCTTCTTCGTTAATCAGTTTGGCGGCTTCTTCATCGGTCAGCAATTTCAGCGCTTTGGCGACCGTCAGTTTACGGTTGCTGCGACGATGTTTGCCCATGCTCTGAAACATTTCCTGCAACTGGCTGGTCATTTCTTCCATGCCGGGCGGTGTCATGATTTCGACGCCCATCTGCGCCTGGGCCAGCTCAAGTTCGATTTCCCTATCATCGAGCTTGCCT
>CAMPHB010000091.1 GCA_946885755.1 uncultured Methylophaga sp.
GCAGCGTCTGATGTGTATAAGAGACAGCAAAAAGCCATTGCTAAGGAAAACGGCTTTGAAATGACCGATCACAGTTTGTATATCTACGGGATCTGCAAAAGCTGCCAGAAAAATTAGCGATACCGGTTTACTATCGCACTTGATCCAGCATTTCTTCGGCATGCAGCCTCGTG
The DNA here is from genome assembly GCA_946885755.1 of uncultured Methylophaga sp. The sequence goes on from CAMPHB010000091.1 coordinate 174, forward strand.
GTCTGGGTCAGTTGCATACCACCGAGCATCCGGGCGATTTCTTCTATGCGCTGCGGCCGATCCAGTTCCTGAATTTCGATATGGGTGTTGTCGGCCGTTAGTTTTTTGCTGACCTGTAATTGCTGATGTGCTTGCGCCGCGACTTGCGGTAAATGTGTGACACAAATGACCTGCTGACTGCTGGCCAGTAAACGCAAATGCTGACCGACAATTTCAGCCACACCGCCACCAATACCGACATCGACTTCATCAAAAATTAAGGTGGGCACAGTGCGTTGTCCGGCTGTGACCACCTGTATTGCTAAACTTATCCGTGCCAGTTCACCGCCAGAGGCAATTTTGGCTAAATCACCGGCTGGCTGGCCCGGATTGGTAGTCACTTTCAGCTGTACCTGATCGGCACCATGTTCAGCAAATTCACCATCAGGGTAGGGCGTGATAACAAATTCCACTTTACCGGCCGGCATCGCCAGTTGCTGAATAGAAGCGGTAATTTGTTTGGATAAATCGTTAAGGCAGGCACTGCGACGCTTGCGGATTTCAAGACATAAGTCCAGACAGGTTTTTTTATCAGTGACAACCTGCTGTTCTAATGCCACAGAACTCTCACTGGCAGCCGATAAACTGTCTAGTTCGGCTGTTAATGCTGCAAAATGCGCTGGCAACTGTTCAATATCGACATGATGTTTACGCGCCAAATCGTGTAATTGTGATAATTCGTGTTCGACCTGTTCAAGCTGCGCCGGATCTAACTCGCTATGATCCAAATAATGGCGCAGGCTACTCGCCGATTCATCCAGATTGATCAGGGCGCTGTTCAGGGTTTCGACAATCGCAGAAAAGCGCGGCTCAATATCCTGCAGTTTTTCCAAATCCCGCAACGCAATGCCAATGAGATCGTAAGCGGCACCTGATTCCTGATCAAAAATCGCTTGCAATGCGTTTTCGCTGCTTTGCATCAGTTCGGCAGCATTGGCCAGTTGCTGTTGTTGTTGCAGGCAGTACTGGATTTTTTCATCACTGAGCGCAAATTCAGCCATTTCGCCAACCTGATATTGCAACAGCTCTAATCTGGCTTGGCTTTGTGCCGACTGATTCTGTAATTCAGTCAGTTGCTGCTGGTGTTGCTGCCAGTCACGATAATGCTGGCGCAGTTGTTTGAGCAGAGCTTTATTGTCGGCAACAATATCCAGCAGTTCCCGCTGAGTCTCCGCGCGCAGCAAAGACTGATGCGCGTGTTGGCCATGAATATCCAGCGTCAGCTCACCGATTTGTTTCAGTTGGCTGAGTGGTACTTGCCGGCCATTGATAAAACCTTTGGAGCGGCCATCACGACTGATAGTCCGGCGCAGCTGGCACTGCTCATCGTCATCGAGTTCCTGCTCTGCAAGCCATTGCTTTAACGGATGGTTATCAGTGATCTCAAAGGCTGCTTCGATTTCAGCGCGTTCAGCACCGTGACGCACCATATTGGAATCCGCCCGATCGCCAAGCACCAGTCCCAGTGCATCAACCAGCATGGATTTGCCTGCACCGGTTTCGCCGGTCAGCGAGGTCATACCGGGTTTAAATTGCAAAGAAATATCTTCTACCACCGCCAGATGGCGGACGCTGAGCCGGCTTAGCATGTCAGTTTACGACCCCATTCCAGTTTGGCACGCAAAATTGAGTAGTGATCATGATCTTCAAGATGCAGTAAATCAACCCGCCGGGCATGACGCTGAATACGGATGCTGTCACCCGGTTGCAGTAAATGACCGGGCCGGCCATCACAGGTGACCATGGCCGTGGTGGTGTTTTTTTCACTTAAAGTAATATCAATGATGCTGCTGGCAGCGACCACTAATGGCCTGTTGCTGAGGGTATGCGGGCATACCGAGGCAATCACCAGTGCATCCAAATCAACATCCAGAATCGGTCCGCCGGCAGACATGGCATATGCCGTGGAGCCGGTCGGGGTGGCGATCACCACACCATCTGCACGCTGACTGTTTAAAAACCGGCCATTGATATGGGTTTCAAACTCAATCATGTGCAGGCTCTGATGGCAATGCACCACCACGTCATTCATCGCGACACTTAACGGTTCGGCATTGCCGTTTAAATGTGCCTGCAACATAAACCGCTGATCATGGCGATATTGGCCATCCAGAATACGGCTCAGTTGGGCTTGCAAGTCTTTTAGGGTGACATCCGCCAGAAAGCCCAGCCGACCAACATTGATGCCGACAATTGGCAGCTCACTGCCGGCCAGCGCCCGTGCCGCCGACAACATCGTGCCATCACCACCAATCGCGATAGTCAGATCACATTCGCTGCTGAACTCGGCAATCGATATAACCGGTAAGTCCGGCAAAAACGCCAGTGGCTCATTACTGCAAACACTTAGGTTACGTGCTTCCAGTAATTCGCTTACTTCAATGACGGCCGATTCCATTACCGGATCATCTTTGCGGATAAACAGGCCAATTCGGCTAAACGGAGTGCTCATGAATAGGTCAATTGCCAATCTTAATGTATGACTGAAGATGGTAATGGTTTTGTCATTAAATCCAAAGCAAAATCCACCAGCGATTTATTCGCAGAGGCCCTACCAACAAGCGGGCGTTAAGATGCTAGAATATGACGATTTAACACAACTTTATCAATGAGGATCAAAATGGCGATTGAACGTACTCTGTCTATTATCAAACCGGACGCTGTCGCAAAAAACGTGATCGGTGAAATTTATTCACGTTTTGAAAAAGCCGGCCTGTCAGTCGTCGCAGCTCGTATGGTGCATTTGTCACAGCAGCAGGCAGAAGGTTTTTATGCCGAACATAAAGAACGTCCGTTCTTCGGTGATTTGGTCAGCTTTATGACCTCTGGTCCAGTCATGATTCAAGTGCTGGAAGGTGACGATGCCGTCATTAAAAACCGTGATTTGATGGGCGCCACCAATCCTAAAGAAGCCGCTGCCGGCACTATCCGCGCTGATTTTGCGCAAAGTATCGATGAAAACGCTGTTCATGGTTCAGACTCTACCACCAGCGCTGCCCGCGAAATCGCCTACTTTTTCACAGACGATCAAGTTTGCGCACGTACCCGCTAAGTTATTGCCAATGACTACTGCCCGCACCAATTTGCTGGGGCTTGATTTGCAAGCCATGGAAGCGTTTTTCGTCGAAATCGGCGAAAAACCTTTCCGTGCGCGGCAGTTATTACAATGGATCCATCAGTATCGGGTGACTGATTTTGCTGAGATGAGTAATCTCAGCAAAACGCTCCGCGAAAAACTCAGCAATATCGCTGAGATCCGTGTGCCGGAACTGATGCACGAACATATTTCCAAAGACGGTACCCGTAAATGGGTGATCCGCATGGATGGCAACAACGCCATCGAAACAGTATTTATTCCCGAAGGCGGGCGAGGCACGCTGTGTGTATCGTCGCAAGTTGGCTGCGCGCTGACCTGTACTTTTTGCTCAACCGCCCAGCAGGGTTTTAATCGTAACCTGACGGCTGCAGAAATTATCGCCCAGTTGTGGATCGCCAATGATGCCCTGAAAAAAGATCCCAAAGGCAACCGCGTGGTGACTAATGTGGTGATGATGGGCATGGGCGAACCGTTGGCCAATTATGCCAATGTCATAAGTGCCATGAATCTGATGCGCGATGATTACGGTTATGGAATTTCCTGGCGGCGGCTGACATTGAGTACCTCTGGCATGGTGCCGATGATCGATAAGCTGAAGCAGGATTGCCCGGTCAGTCTGGCCATTTCGCTACACGCGGCAAATGATGCTCTGCGCAGCCAAATCATCCCGCTGAATGACAAATACCCGATTGCTGATTTACTGGCAGCCTGTCAGCGTTATGTCGAGGGTGGGCAACAACGGCGCCACATTACGGTTGAATATGTGATGCTGGCCGGTATCAACGATTCAGCTCAGGATGCTAAAGATTTGATTCGCATCCTCAAAGGCCTGCCGACCAAAATCAATTTAATTCCGTTTAATCCATTCCCGGGCACCGATTACCGCTGTTCATCACGCAATGTGATTGAAAAGTTTAAGCAGCAGCTGATTGACGCCGGTCTGGTCGCGACGGTGCGTAAAACCCGCGGGGATGATATCGTGGCAGCCTGCGGTCAACTTGCCGGTGAAGTCAAAGACAAAACCCGGCGCAGTCAGCGTCTGGCCGAGCGGGAAGTGGTGTTTGTCCAATGAGAATACAGACATTTTTTGGCATATTTCTGTTAAGCATGTTGCTGTCGGCTTGTGCGGGTAATAGCCGTACCGGTGCGACAGACGCTAATGAAGCTGCCGAAATTAATATGCGCCTGGGTCTCAATTACATGCAGCGTGGTGATTACGAGTTTGCCCTGGAAAAGCTTGAAAAAGCCCTGCAACAAGATCCTAATCTGCCGAGCGCCCACAACACGATAGCCATACTTTACCAACGACTGGGTGAAGAAGAAAAAGCTGAGAAACATTTCAAAAAAGCGGTTGAACTGGCGCCACAATACTCTGAAGCACAAAACAATTACGGTGCTTTTTTATGCCGGCAGCAACGTTACGATGAAGCTGAAGCGCGATTTCTGATAGCCGTTGAAAATCCGCTTTATCAAAGTGTTGCACAGGCATACGAAAATGCTGGTTTATGTGCGATGCAAAAGCCAGATGTTAAAAAAGCCGAAAGTTATTTCAGACGCGCACTGCAAATCGAGCCGGCGCTGAGTAAATCACTTTTGCAAATGGCGGAAATCAGTTACGAGCAGCAAAATTATTTGCAGGCCAGAGCCTATGTGCAGCGTTTTCACAATGCTGCAACCTGGACACCACGAGCACTGCTGCTGGGTATAAAAACCGAAAATAAACTGGACGATGAAGATGCGGTAGCCAGTTATATTTTGATCCTCCGTTCACGTTTTCCGGATTCAGATGAAATGCAACTGGTTAATCAGGGTGTTGAAAAGTTATGACTGCTGCGAGTGACGAAACCACCAATCATGTCGTTGCTTCAACACCGGGTATCGGCCATCGGCTGCAACAGGCTCGTGAACGCAAAAAATTAACGATTGCCGAAGCGGCCAGTCAATTGCGATTTACCCGGGCAACGGTGATTCATCTGGAACAGGAAGAATGGGATAAATTGCATAGCCGAACCTATGCTCGCGGTTATTTGCTGAATTACGTCAAATTTCTGGGCCTGCCCAGTGATGACATGCTGGCAGCATTTAACGCGCAATACGGTGACGCTGAGCGACCAACCAATTTACTGTTAACTAAAACATTGCCGGAAGACAAACAGTTTCCGTGGTTGAGCAGTTTAGTGATTGTCATTGTGCTGGCCATTGCGGCACTGGCGTTTCAATATTGGCCGCAACAAGGCCTGAATGGATCAGCAGGGCAAGAATCATCAACTGATAATACGCTTGGTGCTGTGCCGCAAGCCGCGCCTGCAGCAGATTTGCTGGATGACGACATTGGCATTCAGGCCCAACCATCCAATGCAAATGATACCCGTGATGTCACCAAAGTCGGTGAAGGACAAGCTGCGCCGCTGATGATTGATTCAATGCCAGCCGAGATGGCCATTAATGAACAGCAGAATCTGACCGAACCCGCTCCTGAAATAGCTGAAATTGATGCTGCCGAAGCAGCAGTAGCCGATGCATCAGATACGGTTTCGACAGAAAGCGCAGAAACAGACGAGAACGCTGTTAGCGATCCGGGCGAGGCTTCGCTGCGGCTGGAAATCACCGAAGCGTCATGGATAGAAGTTAAAGATAATAATGGCAACACGCTTATTAGCCGGGTATTGGAACAGGAAACAGTCGATTTGAGCGGACCGGCACCATTTAACGTACGTATTGGCAATGTTGCCGGTACTGTAATGCATTTTAATAAGAACCCGTGGGATTTAGGTGCTTATCAGCAGAAATATGTTGCCAGAG
>CAMPHB010000092.1 GCA_946885755.1 uncultured Methylophaga sp.
CCGCGACCGGCTGGAGCGCGAATACGATCTGGATCTGATTACCACCGCACCGACTGTTGTGTTTCAGGTTGCCACCAAGAAAGGCGACATTGTCAAAATAGAAAACCCGTCGTCGTTACCGGATCCCGGTTCAATTGACGAAATCCGTGAACCGATTGTCGCTGCCGATATTCTGGTACCGCAGGAGCATTTGGGTGCGGTGATCACCTTGTGTGTGGAAAAGCGCGGCGTACAAAAAACCATGCAGTATATGGGCAAACAAGTGGCGCTCAGTTACGAATTACCGATGAATGAAGTGGTCATTGATTTCTTTGATCGCATCAAATCGGTCAGCCGCGGTTATGCGTCGCTGGACTACCATTTTGTGCGTTTCCAACCGGCTGATTTGGTCAAACTGGATATTCTGATTAATGGTGAAAAAGTCGATGCGCTGGCAATGGTTGTGCATCGCAGAGACAGTGTTTCCAGAGGTCGATTGCTGCTCGAAACAATGCAGGAACTGATCCCACGGCAGATGTTTGATATTGCCATTCAAGCCGCGATTGGCGGTCATATCATCGCCCGTTCCACCGTTAAGGCGATGCGTAAAAATGTACTGGCAAAATGTTATGGCGGTGACGTGTCGCGAAAACGTAAATTGCTTGAAAAACAAAAAGCCGGTAAAAAACGTATGAAATCTGTTGGTAAGGTGGACGTGCCGCAGGAAGCATTCTTGGCTGTGTTGCAGTTATCCAAGAAGTCGTAATTAAGGAGAGAGACATTGAGTTTTCCGGCAATAATGGTGTTACTGGTGGCCGTCACGGGGCTGATTTGGCTGATGGATCGGCTGTTTTGGGCAAAACAGCGCAGTACTGACAGTAAAGAACCGGTGGTGGTTGAATATGCCCGGTCGTTTTTTCCGATTATTTTGCTGGTGCTGGTTATTCGCTCGTTTATTGCTGAACCGTTTCGCATTCCGTCAGCGTCAATGTTGCCTACTCTGCATATCGGCGATTTTATTCTGGTCAATAAATTTTCTTATGGTATCCGCCTGCCGGTACTGAATAGCAAAATCATGGACACCGGCGCACCTGAACGGGGTGATGTGATTGTGTTCCGTTATCCGCAACAACCGGAAATTGACTACATTAAACGGGTGGTCGGACTGCCCGGCGATAAGATTGGTTATTTTGATAAAACGCTGTACGTCAATGGTGAAGCGGTTGCACAACAACCGGCTGATGATATTGATTTGAAAAACAACCAACTCAGTGCCAGCAGCAGCGTGTTTTATGAAATGCTCAATGAAGATAAACATTTGATTGCGATTGAATCGAACCGGCCGGGTGCCGAAGGCGAAATGACGGTACCCGACGGTCATTATTTTGTGATGGGTGATAACCGCGATAACAGTAATGACAGCCGCGTCTGGGGGCCGGTACCGGAAAGCCATTTAGTGGGTAAAGCGTTTATGATATGGATGAGTTGGGACTGGGAAGCCGGTGGCATTGTCTGGTCACGGCTGGGGCAGGGTATTGACTGAGGAAAAGCAAATGAAAAAACAGCAGGGTATGACCTTAATCGGCTGGGTGATTGTGCTGGCCATCATTGCGTTTTTTGCCACACTGACCATGCGGCTGTTGCCGATGTATCAGGAATATTATGGTGTTTTGCAAATCATGGACTCGATGGAAACGGAAATCAAAAATAACCAGCTAACCAAACAACAAGTCATGACCTTGCTGAGCCGGCGTTTTGATACCGGCTACATTTTCAGTGTCAAACCTGAAAATATCGAACTGGGCCGAGGTAAAAGTGGTGCTTATGTGACCCGTATCAAAATTGATTATGAGGTGCGCAAACCGTTTATCGCACAAATCGATCTGATAGGCCATTTTGTCAAAGAAATTGATGTCGAGCCGGAGTCCCGAGAGCAATTATGATCAGCAGCAAGCAACAGCAGCTGTGTTTAAAACTGCAGGTTAAATTTCAGGATCCGGCTTTATTACAGCAAGCCCTGACACACCGCAGTGCGGATCCGAAAAACAATGAACGTCTGGAATTTTTAGGCGATGCCATTCTGAGTCTGGTCATTGCTGAAGCCCTGTACATGCGTTTTCCGCAGGTCAAAGAGGGCAAGCTCAGCCGGCTTAGGGCATCACTGGTGCGTGGTGAAACGCTTGCAGAACTGGGCCGTGAATTAAACCTCGGTGAAGTGCTGGCACTGGGGCAGGGCGAATTAAAGAGTGGCGGCTTTCGTCGTGAATCCATTCTGGCAGATGCCGTAGAAGCGCTGTTTGGCGCCGTTTATCTTGATAGTGGTTTTGAGGCGGCCAAGCAGCTTATTCTCAAGCTTTATGATGAGCGGCTGCGGGGTATTGATGTCACAGAAGCCGTTAAAGATCCAAAAACCCGTTTGCAGGAATTATTACAAAGTCGGAAGTTGCCGTTGCCAATATATAGCGTAAAAGAACTAAAATCTGATCAACAACAGCCGATATTTGAGGCCTCCTGTCAGGTTTCCTTGCTCGATAAACTGGTGATCGCACAGGGCAGCAGTCATCGCAAAGCCGAAAAACGTGCCGCTGAGCGCGCGTTAACGCTGATAGAAGGCGCTTTATGAGTGACCAAACATTCCGCAGTGGCTATATCGCCGTTATCGGCCGGCCCAATGTCGGTAAATCGACGCTGATTAACCGCATTCTCGGCCAGAAGTTATGTATCACCTCTCGCCGGCCACAAACCACGCGGCATCGTATTCTCGGTATCAAGACCACTGACAGCGCACAACTGATTTATGTTGATACACCGGGGCTGCACAGTGATGGTAAAAAAGCCATGAACCGCTATATGAACCGGGCCGCCGCAGCCTCTATTGAAGATGTTGACGTCATTGCGTTTGTGGTTGATGGCCAAAGCTGGACTGAAGAAGATCAGCGGGTGTTAAAACGTATCGAAAAAGATGCCAAAGCACCGGTGGTTCTGGTGCTCAATAAAATTGACAAATTAGCCGACAAAGCGGCGTTGCTGCCCAAAATTGAACAGCTTGCCAGTCAATATCAATTCGCTGATGTGGTGCCGATTTCTGCCCGTAAAGGCATGAATATTGACACGCTGGAAACCACGCTAACCGGTTTTTTGCCGGCCGGCGAACTGATTTATGACGCTGAGCAGCTGACTGACCGCAGCTCACGGTTTCTGGCCGCGGAACTGGTCCGTGAAAAACTGTTCCGCCATCTCGGTCAGGAGTTGCCGTATTCGCTGACCGTGGAAATTGAGCAGTTTGTCGAAGAAGGTAATTTATATCGGATCAGCGCGGTGATTTATGTCGAGCGCAGTGGTCAGAAATCTATTGTCATTGGCAAAAAAGGCGAATTGCTTAAGCAGGTTGGCCAGGATGCCCGTGAAGAAATGGAAAAACTATTTGGCTGCAAAGTGTTTCTGCAACTGTGGGTCAAAGTCCGCGAAGGCTGGTCTGATAATGAACGGATCTTGCGTAATTTGGGTTACAACGACGATTTGTAACGGCCGTATATGGCTTTGACTCAGTCTTTTGTGCTGCATCAGCGGCCTTACCGGGAAACCAGTCTGCTGCTTGATGTGTTTACCGAACAGGCCGGCCGTATCAGTCTGGTTGCCCGCGGGTTCCGTCAGCAAAAACGCCGGCAAAACAATCCATTTCAATTATTCCAGCCACTGTGGCTGAGTTGGTTTGGCCGCGGTGATTTATTAACGCTCGGTCAGGTAGAAAGCACCGATCCGGCTTTTTTATTGCGTGGTCCGGCATCGTTATGTGGTTTATATATTAACGAGTTGCTGGTGCGACTGTTAAATAGCCAGCATCCGGAGCCGGCAGTGTTTTCACTGTATCAGCAAACCCTGGCGCGTTTGGCTGCAGCCGATCAGATTGAAATCAGCTTGCGGTTATTTGAGTGGCAACTGCTCGACGCATTAGGCTACGGCCTCGACTTACAGACAGATGCTCATGGCAGCGCCATTCAGCCAGCAGTTTATTACCATTTTCAGCCTGAACAGGGACTGATACCGCACAGCGGTGCACTGACAAGTGGTCTGATTCAGGGCCGCAGTTTGCAACAATTACAGCAAGCGCAGCATTTTGATGCCCAGGCGCTGGCAGAAATCAAACAACTGATGCGAACAGTGTTAAATTATTACCTTGATGGCAAGCCGCTGAAAAGCCGAGCACTATTTGCCGAAATGCAGCGTTATGCCGCGCCGGTTAAAAAATCTTAAGGAGTTTTATGAGCATTTTTTTGGGTGTCAATATTGATCATATCGCCACCTTGCGTCAGGCACGCGGCACCCGCTATCCCGATCCAGTACAGGCGGCTATTGAAGCCGAGCAGGCGGGTGCAGACAGTATTACCGTGCATTTGCGTGAAGATCGCCGGCATATTCAGGATCGTGATGTGGCACTGCTCAGCGAGATTTTGCAGACCAAAATGAATCTGGAAATGGCGGTGACCGAAGAAATGCTGGCCATTGCAGAACAGTATCGGCCGGCAGATTGCTGCCTGGTACCGGAACGCCGTGAAGAGTTAACCACTGAAGGTGGGCTGGATGTCGCCGGTCAGCAATCCAAAATGCATGATGCCTGTCAGCGGTTGGCGGCTGCAGGGATTACCGTTTCGTTATTTATTGATCCTGACAAAAAACAGATTGATGCGGCGGTTGCCTGTGGTGCACCAGTCGTTGAGTTACATACCGGCGCGTATGCTGAAGCGGCCAGTCATGCGGTGGCAATGCAGGAGTTGAATATCATCCGCCAGGCAGCCGAATATGCCCATAAACAGGGTTTGCAAGTCAATGCCGGCCATGGTCTGCATTACCATAATGTGCAGCCTGTTGCGGCGATTAAAGAGCTGGTAGAACTCAATATCGGCCATGCCATTATTGCGCGATCGATGTTTACCGGTTTACAAGCCGCAGTGCGGGAAATGAAACAACTGATGCTGGACGCACGCCGCGGATGATTAGTGGTATCGGTACCGATCTGGTTTTTATGCCGCGTATTCAGCAACTGCTGGATAAATTCGGTGATAAAGCCGCACAGAAAATTTTAAGTGAGCCGGAATTTATCGATTTTCAAAAAGCCAGCCGGCCAGCAGCGTTTCTGGCCAAACGCTTCGCCGCTAAGGAAGCCGCTGCCAAAGCATTTGGTTGTGGATTCCGGGCGGGTCTGAGTCTGAAACATATTAGTGTCGAAAACGATGCGCTTGGCAAACCGCAGCTGTGTTTTTCGGCAAAAGCCGCTGAACTGGCAGCACATCAATCAATCACCCGCAGTTATTTGAGTCTCAGCGATGATGGTGATTACGCCAGTGCTTATGTGATTTTAACGGACCGCTGATATGGCTGATTTTCCAACGATTGAATCGACAATTGGTAATACACCGCTGGTGCGCTTACAACGGCTGCCGGGAGACACCAGTAATATCATCCTCGGCAAGCTGGAAGGCAATAACCCGGCCGGTTCGGTCAAAGATCGACCAGTGGTCAGTATGCTCCGCCATGCCGAGGCACGTGGTGATATTACGCCCGGAGATACGCTGATTGAAGCGACCAGCGGCAATACCGGTATTGCCCTGGCCATGGTAGCCGCTATTCTCGGTTACAAAATGATTTTGATCATGCCAGCCAATATGTCACAAGAGCGCCGTGCGTCAATGCGTGCTTATGGGGCAGAAATTGTGCTGGTTGAAGGCATGGAAGTCGCACGCGATCTGGCGCTGCAAATGCAAACTGACGGCAAAGGAAAAGTGCTGAATCAGTTTGGTAATTTTGATAATCCGCTGGCGCATTATGAAACCACCGGCCCGGAGATCTGGCGAGATACCGCTGGTAAAGTCAGCCATTTTGTCAGTGCCATGGGCACTACCGGTACCATTATGGGCGTGTCACGCTATTTAAAAGAACAAAATCCGGAAATTCAAATCGTCGGTGTGCAGCCCACGGAAGGCTCCAGTATTCCCGGGATCCGCCGTTGGCCGCCTGCCTATTTGCCGGCCATTTTTGAGCCGGAGCGGGTTGATTTAACCATTGATATCGAGCAACAAGTGGCGGAAGACACGATGCGCCGGCTGGCCGCAGAAGAGGGAATCTTCTGT
>CAMPHB010000093.1 GCA_946885755.1 uncultured Methylophaga sp.
CCATCCGTGAACCACAATAATCACCGGCATTGCCTTCAATCAATATCATGCCGCGCCGCATATGATCGCCGGTACGGGCACCGCTGTTACCACTGATAATAATATTGCCGCCGGTCATGCCATTTTTATAACCGCTGCGCGCGGCACCGACAAAATCACCGGCATTGCCGTTAACTTTGATTTGGCCGCCTTTCATTTCACAGCCGGTATAAATAAAGCTATCGCCGTGCACTGTGATAAAGCCGCCGATCATAAACTGGCCCAGATAAGCGCCGGCATCACCATTCACTGTGATACTGCCCTGGGTCATAGCATGGCCAATATGATCCAGCTTACTGCTGCTGTTATTGAACTGAATATCGCTGACATCCTCACCGGTGATCTCAAAGATCTCAGCGACCGGCAGCGAACGTCTGCCAGAAACCAGTTCAATCGCCGCAATATCGTCAATGGCTTTGCCGTTGAGTTTGTCCGGCGTTAACGGTGAACAATCAACACGCTGCGCCAAATCGGTTTTCAGGGTAAAAGTCAGCGCGCTCATGCCATGATCTCCCGCAGGTGAAAGTGAAATGGTCCCAGCTTGCCGCCATAGTTACCGGCGCTGATACGACGAATACCATTGGCCGCGCCCAGATCACAAGCCGCCTGAATACCCACCCGCATCGCTTTATCAATATCTTCCTTGGTCAGGCCATCGATAACGATCTCCATGACTGACTCAACTTCCGGTGAACATTCGCTGTTGGTCTGACCTTTCAGGGTCGGGCAAAATGCGTCGTTAGTTGAAGCGCTCAGCGCTTTATATTTCGAGCCGACTTTGGAGCCACTGCGCACCACACCACCCGGAAACGGCATGATGACATTAGGCATTTTTTTCATTTCAATAATAGCCGCTTCACAGGCTGCCAAAGCCTGTGGTTGTGATTCGGCGAGAATCAAGAAGTTACCGCCGCCGACCGCTGACACCACACCGGTATTTTCCTGCGTTAAAAACTCACCGTCCATCACCGGGATCCGCCAATAACGCTGGCCATCGATCATTTTTGAGATCTGGAAACCATCACCGAAGAAACGCAGGTTTTTACCGAGCGCGATATCTTTGCCCTCTTCGCCATCAATTCCAGAGAATAAAGCGGTTGTCGGCGCAGTAAGTACACACTGACCGGCACGGGTTTCTACTTGTTTGGCAAGCCCTTTACCACCCATGGCAAAAATCAGACAGGCCACGCCGGGCCGGCCATCTGGTGTTTCTGACGGGTCCAAAGTCCGTTCAATGGCCGCTTCACAACCGCAGGCAATCACCGAGGTGGCAAAACCGGTAAAAGCGACGGCAGAGTTCATCGCCCAATCAAGGTTCTGCGCGGTAATAATGATCCGCGTGCCTTTCATCGGAAAGGCTTCAGCAAAGGTTTCGTCAATGCTCACACCATTGATGATCACAGCTTGCCTCCTTTGTGCAGTGGCTGGATGGTCAGGCTGCCGCGACCATCGTCAACAATTTCGTCATTGCTGATTTTGAAATTGCTCAGTTTTATGGTGTGGTATTTATCAAAATATTGCTGCAACGGTTTTTCGATGCTGACATCGTATTCGGGTTTCACCACATGGGTGGTGCCCCAGGTGATTTTCTGCACTTCACCATGGCGTACCACCATTTCGCCGTCTTTAAACACATAGTCCGGCTTTTCAAACATTTTTTCGCGATCGTCATGATCGGTGTAGACGGTAATATCGGCGGCGGCGCCGACGCCCAGATGCCCGCGATCGGCAAGGCCCACCAGTTTGGCGGCACCGGCACGGGTCATGATGGCGATTTCATACAACGTATATTCGCGTTCAATCGAGGCCAGATTCGTCGCTTTCTGGGCTTCCGGATGCAGCGTTGACAGCATGTCGTTACGGAACGATTTATCCATCAGCAGTTTGATCAGATGCGGATAACTGGTAAACGGTGCGCCGTTAGGATGATCGGTGGTCAGGAAAATCCGCCACGGATCGTTAACCAGCAAAAACGTCTCAAGCCCAATCATCCACTGCAACGCATTGACGTAGCTCTGATCTTTGTATTTAAACGGCACCACACCACAGCCGGCTTCACATTCGATATCCATACACACCCATTTATTGGGGTGCGAATGCGGCGCACCGGCAAACTGACGCATATTGTCACCGGAGGCGGTGACCGTCTGACCGAACAGGATCTGACCGACATCAACGGTGATATTTTTATGCTTGTTAATGGCTTCAGCAATTTCTGCAGCACCGGATGAAAATTTAAAGTCGCCTTCGGTGCCATAACTGTGAAACTGGATATGGGTCAGATGCATCGGCAAACCTTCGGCGCCCTGAATGGTATCCAGTGTGGTTTGCATATTGCCGGGCACACCGAGATTACAGCCATGCACGTGCAATGGATGCGGCACGCCGATTTCTTTTACCGCTGTCGACAGGCGATGCAGAATATCGCGCGGTGTCACACCGTAAAAATCATTTTTCTCGTCCAGATCCAGTTTGCGCTGGTTAAATTTAAAAGCACTGATACCGCCTGGATTAACCACTTTCAGACCCACCGCCTGAGCATGGTTAATGGTCCAGGCGACGTAGTTGTTGATGGCTTCCTGATCTGAGTTGGCCGCCATCATCCGCAGCAGAAAATCATCACTGCCGAGCATCACATAACCACCCTTATCGATGATCGGCGTGTCGTGCATTTCCATGTGCGCCTGACGGGCGTTAATCGGTAATACCGCCGGCTCAAAACCGGCGGTATAGCCCATTTCAGCGTAACGGTAACCGGTGGTTAACGTGCTGGGCGCCGCATGGCCGGTGCCGCTGCGTAATAACTCGGTGCGGGCATAGACTTCTTCGGCATGATCTTCGGGCAACATGGTGCGGGCAATATTGACTTTGCCGCCACCGATATGGGTATGCATATCAATGGCGCCCGACATAACCACCTTGTCGCGAACATCAATCTCCTGATCCACACGGCCATCAGCCGGTTTGTCGACAATCCGGCCATCACGGATATAAATATCACGAACCACATTTTCTTGATTGTGCGCCGGATCGTAGATTCGGCCACCTGTCAGTTTTAAAAGCATATTAACTCCTACAGGGCTTGTTCGACGGCACTGAGCACATCAAACACGCTCGGTAAGCCACTATCACGTAATTTCTTCAGCGGCACCGATACCACGCTGTCACAGCGGAAAGTTCGGCCCACATGATCAATCCCCGGCACACCTACCGGAATATACACCGCCGGTTCAGTTTCAAACTGCATACCGCTGCGGCCAAGGACGATGGTTTTTGCGGAGCTTGCCGGCGGCGTACCTTGTGAATTAAAGGCATTCACCCACAATAAAACATCGGCTTCAGCTTCGGCCAGCATCCGCCGGCTGTCAAAAATAAACGGGTCGTATTCCGGATAACCGCGCTGAAAACTGCTGCGCATCGGATAACCGCTTTGCCAGGAGGCGACGGCATTAACCGTGGTGTCACCCTGTTTACCCCCTAGTGGCAGGCCGTTGCTGCGGGTGTCTTTATTGAGATCTTTAATGGCTTCACATAGCATCTGAATACTGGTTTCAGCATGATCGTAGTTGAGTTGCATGCCAGACCAGACAAACACCGAATATTTTGCCGCTTGCAGGGTTTGAGTTAACTGTTGCAGTTCGCTGACCTGAATGCCGCCAACAGTCTCGGCCTGCACTTGTTTGCCATTAATCAGCGCTCTTAAAACCGATAATACCTCCGGCAGATCCGCATCATCACAGGCCAGCACTTGTGCTTTTCGGCCATCCGGTGCGGTTGACTGCTCACCGGATGGTTTTTTGCCAAGGTAAATCACCTGCCGCTGACTTAAATCGACATCAAACATGGATTCGGCCGGCCAGACGATACGCTCAAAAAAGCGCGGAAAGCTGCATTCAATATCGCTGCCAACGATGACCATCACATCCGCCCGGTTACGGGCTTCGGTCAGTGTCGTGGTCATATAGCCGGTGTCCTGCAATACCAGGATATTGCGAAACGCCGCCGGTGAAAACTGGCTGTCAACCACGGCACCGCTCTTGTCGGCCAAGGCCATGGCACTGCGCGCACCGTTCAAATCGGTTGCCAGACCGCCAATCAGTGGTTGATTAGCATCGCGCAGATGTTCGGCAATTGCCGATACCGCCTGCTCCAGCGTCACTTCTTTACCGTTAATTCGGGGCTGGCTGTCACCCAGCGGCGCTTCAAATGCCGGGGTATTAATGGCATCACCGTTTTCCAGTACCGTTAACTGATGGCCGTTAACCTCAATTACCAGATCATCAGATGCGATACCACAAAAGGGACTGGCGACTTCCTGCCAGGTTTTTGCTGTCGTTGCGTCGGCCATAAAAGATCCTTGAATTAGCAGTTATTACGTTGGGGCAAGCCGGTGTGGCTTCAAGCAAAATCTCGCCTGAAGTTTAATTAACCGTGTTTGGCGCGCAGCAATAATGAATCGATATCGTTTTCACGTAATTGTTTTTGCAAGGCATCGGCTTGCGCCCGACCGTTGATCGGTCCGACCTGCACCCGATGCCAGGTGTCTTTATCGTCAATGGTCACCGTCTGCACTTTGGATTCAACCCCTAAAAACGCCAGCTTGGCACGATAAGCATCAGCATCAGACAGTTTTTTGAATGAGCCGACCTGAATCATATAACTCTCAGATTCTGCCGTTTCGCTGTCTTGTTGTTGCGTTTGCGCAGCGGTTTCAGCAGCTTGATCTGACGCCGTTTCAGCTGTTTGCTCAGGGGGTGCGCTGACAATAGGTTGTTCAGCCGTTTGCGGCCGGGTCACCACTTCTTCCGATTCCGGTAACAGGGTATAAAAATCAAAGGTTGGCTCGATACCACTGGATTTTTCTTGTTTTTGCGCCGTTTTCGGCACCCCGTCCGCCGGCACATTGTCTTTTAAATGCACCAGAAACATGACAAAAGCGCCGACGGCAAAACTGAGCAACATCGGCCCCCAGGGCATGCTGCCACGTTGTGGTTGCTGACGACTGCGGGTATTACGTTTGGCTGCCACTGCGCACCCCTTACATTGATTGTGGCGCAGAAACGCCCATTAAACCCAGACCGTTGGCGATCACCTGCCGAACGGCGGCCACCAGACTTAACCGTGCTTGCGTGGTTTGCAAATCGTCACTGATAAACTGGTGGGCGTTGTAATAGGTATGAAAATCGCGCGCCAGATCCATCAAAAAATGCGCCAGTAAATGCGGCGTGTAGTTGAGTGCCGCCAGTTCCAGTACTTCAGGATAACGGGCCAGCATGGTCAGTAAATTCTGTTCATGCTCGGTATTCAATAGTGACAGGTTGTTAAGCCCTGCCGCCTGATCCCACTGGCCGTCGCGCTCAGCTAACTGGCGAAACACGCTGCACACCCGGGCATGGGCATATTGCACGTAATAAACCGGGTTATCGTTGCTTTGCGATTTGGCCAATTCCAGATCAAAATCCATATGTTGATCGGCGCTGCGCAGCACATAAAAAAACCGCGCCGCGTCATTGCCAACTTCTTCACGCAGTTCACGCAAGGTGACAAATTCACCACTACGCGTCGACATACCGACTTTTTCACTGCCGCGGTACAACACCGCAAATTGCACCAGCAACACTTTCAGTTTATCAACATCCTGCTGCATAGCTTGCACAGCAGCTTTTACCCTTGGGATATAACCATGATGATCAGCGCCCCAAATATCGATGATCTCATCAAAACCGCGCTGATATTTATGTAAATGATAGGCAATATCAGAGGCGAAATAGGTAGCCTGACCATTATCGCGCACCACCACCCGATCTTTTTCATCACCAAATTCTGTGGACTTAAACCACCAGGCGCCTTCCTGCTGATACAACATATTAGCGGCTTTCAGGGTCTCAATGGCTTTATCAACGACGCCGCTTTCCACCAGTGAACGCTCTGAGAACCATTCATCATATTCGGCGCCAAACTGTGCCAGATCTTCACGGATATCACCTAAAATGGCATTGAGGCCAATATCAAAAACCTGCCGGTAACC
>CAMPHB010000094.1 GCA_946885755.1 uncultured Methylophaga sp.
GAGTACAATCGCTCGGTGCAGGGCTTTCTGGTCAGTCAGGTAGAGCGCATTATCAACACCAGCTGGGCAGATATTTTGCCACCGCCGTCAGCTGCCGGCAGCAACCATTATATGACCGCCGTGACCCGGGTTGATGATGAATTGGTGCAGATCATTGATGTCGAAAAAGTCATGGCTGAAGTACTGGGCATGGATGATGTGGTGTCAGCAGACTTAATTGCCCAGTTCAGCCGCCGTAATGCCACCAAGCAATTGCATGTGCTGGTCGCCGATGATTCCAGTGTCGCCCGTAATCAGATCAACCGTACGCTGGCACAGATCGGCATTGAATGCACGCTGGTTAATAATGGCAAACAGGCGCTGGATTTATTGCAGGAATGGACGGATCAGGGCATTGATATCAATCAACATATCGCACTGCTTATTTCAGATATTGAAATGCCGGAAATGGATGGTTACACACTGACCAGTGCCATTAGGCAGATCCCGGCGCTCAATGGCCTGAAAATCCTGTTACACACCTCAATGAGCGGTAATTTTAATAATGCGCTGGTCGAAAAAGTCGGCGCCGATAAATTTATTGCCAAATTCGCACCGGATGACTTGGCGGTTACCGTGCAGGAAATGCTCGACGTTAAATAAAAAAGGCGCCTTTCGACGCCTTCATTTTTACTGCGGTAATAATGGTCCGCGGCCGCTGGTATCAGCCGGCATCGGGATCTGCGACGCTCGTTCCGTCACCATATCTGCCTTAGCCCGCATCAGGTTGGTGCCGACAAAACCACCTACTCGGTAAGCCCATTTTGAGAACTGTTTATTAAGCTCTGCAATTTCCTGCTCAACGGCGGCGCGATCTTTCAGCACACCCAACTCGGCAATTTCTGCCGGTACATTATCAGTTGCCGAACCATCGTACTCGGCGCGAAAAGTCGCGTAGTAGAAACCATCAATAAATGAGGTTTCTGAAATCACTTTCAGTCCGTCATAGGTCAAAAACTCGGCGGTGACCACTTCAGAATCGCCGCGGCTGAAATCTGCAATCGGGGTCACATCTTCCAGTCGCAGCTGATGCAGTGAACCAGCAATGTCGTAGCCCAGTTGCTGATATTTAAATATGGTTTTATCCAGATCTTCAGGCGTACCGAATTTGTCTTTTTTACCAAGATTAATCAGCGTTGCAGTGTCACCATTAGGCTGAATAATATCCACTCTGGCAATACGCTCACGGGCAATATTAACGATTTCACCATTGATCCAGTTAAGCATCAGCGGGCTGATTTGCAGATAGCCTTCGGCAAGCCAGGTCTGATCTTCACCGCTGCGCCGCACATAGGTCTGACGAGGCCCGGTCTGAATAGTGACATCACGGGTTTCACCCAGAATAATGCCGGCTATCAGCTCATCCTCGTTAAACATTTTGATTTCCAATGCTTCACCGCTTTTATCAAGACCCAGCACTGAGTGCAATTCCGGCTCATCAGTTTTGGCTTCAAGAATTTTGGCATCGGCAACGTCAATCAGCATGCGTTTAACCAGATCAAAATCAGCGGGATAGCCGTAGTAATCTTTAACGACCCAATCCTCACCTTCACCACGAAGCAGGGTAAATTGACCATCTTCGCCATCAAAGACCAGTTTGTTAACGTCACTGAGCTGGGTGAACAGCTCCGGATATAACAAGGCGAAATCATCGGTATCATCTTCGCTCTTATAAATGGTTACCAGCATCAAAAGCACCATTATCCCGGTCAGGATGGCGAGAATGGTCAGACTGTTTAATTTTTTTAGCATCGGTTGAAACCTGTATCTTGAAAAGACTTAAACACAGCTCGGCGCTCAGACCTTTAGCCGGCCTTTACTGCGCTTGCGAATCCGCAGCCAACCGGTAATCAGCGCCAGAATCGCCACCAGAATCGGCACCGCGCCGATGTTGACGAATTTAACGGTGGTTTCCAGCACATCAATATCACGGCGCAGATTGCCTTTAACTTCGCGTAATTCCAGCTCCGTCTTATCGGCCAGCAACCGGGCTTCGTTGATTTCCTTTTGCTGCTCTGCGGTCAGAATAACTTCACCGCTGCCGGTACGTTCCACCTGCATCCGGGCGATTTTTTGCTCGGTTTCCTGCAGCCTGCGTTCCAACTCACGCTCTTTGGCGCGGTAACGGCGTTCCGCTTCGCGCTCGATATCCTCAACCAGAGTGAACGGCCGTGAAAAACCCGAACGCGAACGCACACTGATAAGCCCTTCGGTGCCGGTCAGCTCTTCAACTGAGTTGAATATAAAGTCGAGGTTATTTGACGTGTTAAACGCCAGATCTTCACCGTAAAAGTCCTGAATTTGCACCCAGAACCTATCATCCAGCATGTCGACATCGGCAACAGCAATCACATCAATTGGCTGCTCGGAAGCATCAACGTGATCCGGCATTTTTTGTAATTGGCCGCTGTTGTCGGGCGCGCCGTCGGGGAACACGGATTTAACATCGCCGGTGACCCGCACCGCCATCGGATAGCTGATGGTACCCGCCTGATATTTGGTCAGCAGTGCCACCGGATCATTACGGAATTGCACCACCCGCTTATCCACCAGCATGGCTTCATCACTGGAAAAGATCAGCGGTGTAAATGTCGTGGTCGCACCATCGAGTTGTCTGAAATGACCACTGGTCGCCATGTTGATACGGCGTAATCTTTCCGTGATCCGCTGGTCATCACTGAGATTGCTTTCATCCAGTCCCAGCCACAACACATAGTCAATCGGTTCGCCATTGCCGAAATCAACCTTACGCGCCGCTTTGCGATCAGCCACCACATCTTTGCTATCACGCTCAAAACCCCAGGCTTTAAACAGTTCCGGCATATTGGAACTACGTACAGCTGTCATGGCTGCCATAGGATTTTCCGGATCTTTTTCAGGGACATCGACTTCGGCAAACGGATCCACAAAGTTGATAAGTTTGCCGCCTTTGAGCACAAACTGTTCGATGGCGTACAGCGTTGCCTCGGTCAAATCTTTTGGATGCACCACCATCAGAACATCAATCGACGATGGGATACGGCGAATATCGGCCGGTAATGTAGCCACGTCATACATCATGCGCAGCTGCCGCATAATAGGCCACGGTTTGGCACCATCATCACTTTGAACTTCGCCTTTCAGCGGATCGTATTGTTCACCGTCAATTGGCAGTGAGCTGAGTACCCCCAGATTTTTACGATCCGCATCAGATAATTGATGCACCAGACGGGTCAGATCATATTCCAGCGTGTCTTCTTTTTCCGGCTGGAAGAATTTAATCAGCTCAACACCATCCAACTGGTTGGTTCCGGCCAGACCGAAATACAGCGGATCTTCTTCACCATCAATCGGAATCGACTGCAAACCGTATTGTTCAGCACGATGCTCATGGTTTGAATAAGGCTTAGGATCAATAATTTTCAGCCTGATCATGCCATTGGAAGCACGCTCATATTCCTGCAACAATTCCTGCACCCGCTGAGCATAACTTTTCAGTGAGGGCAATGCCTGCGCCACTTCTTCGGAGTAATACAAACGCAGCGTCAGCGGCTCCCTTAATTCAGACAGAATATTCAAAGTGCCGTCCGACAAGGTATACAGCTGATCCTGCGTTAAATCGACCCGCGCCGACTGCAGATTGTTATTGACCACGATAATAAATGACACAAACAGAATGATGGCCAGAATCAAGCCTGTTTTTGATAGCAGTTGTTTATTCATCTAGCTTGCTACTCCTAGTCAGCCTTACGGGCATAAACGATCAGCGCATTGGCGAATAACCAGATGGCGATCAAAGCCGCGAAATACAGCATGTCACGCATATCAATCACACCCTTGGAAATGGCGTCAAAATGCGTCAGGAAACTGAAAGAACTGATGGCATTCACCAGCGTTTGCGGTGCCCAGCTACTGAAGAAGTCGAGCACGATGCCAAAGCCTGACAAGACAAAAATCAGACTGACGATCAGGCTGATAACAAAGGCGATAACCTGATTTTTAGTGGTTGCCGAAATACAGGAACCAATCGCCAGAAAACCACCCGCCATCAGCAGACTGCCTAAAAAGCCGGTGAAAATCACGCCGTTATCAGGATTACCCAGATAGTTAACCGTGATCCACAACGGGAAGTTCAGAATTAGCGCCAGACCGGTAAACGCCCAGGCTGCCAGAAATTTACCAATGACGGCTTCAAACACTGAAATCGGCAGCGTCATCAGCAGTTCAATCGAGCCGCTTTTTCGCTCCTCAGCCCATAAGCGCATCGAAATCGCCGGGATCAGCAGGATATACAGCCATGGATGCATGGAAAAGAACGGATACAAATCCGCTTCGCCGCGGGCGAAAAAATTACCAACGTAAAAGGTTGAAAACCCCGCCAGCAACAAAAAGATAATGATAAAAACGTAAGCAACCGGCGTCGCAAAATAGCCATTGAACTCACGTTTCATGATGAACCAGATATTACGCATATTCATTATCAGGCTCCCACAGAATTTTTGGTGGTAATGGCGCGGAAGACTTCATCAAGCCGGCCATTTTCAGCATATAGTGAAGCGATTTCCCAGCCCTGTTCGCGGATTTTTTCCGACAGGCTGACGGTAATGTGCTGTGCATCTTTCGGGAAGACACGAATGCCATGACCATCGCTGAGTATTTCGGTTTCAGCGACAAAATCCAGCTCACCGACATATTTGGCCAGTGCGGTGTTATCGACGCTGTTTACCGTCAAGACCACCGCATTGTGATAACGCGACATGGCTTCAAGCTCAAACGGCGTACCGTCGAACTCAACTTTACCGCGTGAAATCAATACATTGCGGGTACACAGGGCATGGACTTCTTCGAGAATATGGGTAGAAATGATGATGGCTTTGTCGTGCGCCATTTCGTTGATAAGGGTGCGTACTTCGTGTTTCTGGTTAGGATCGAGACCATCGGTTGGCTCATCCATAATCAGTACCGGCGGGTTGTGCAGTATGGCCTGCGCCAGACCAACGCGGCGTTTGTAACCTTTAGACAGTGTTTCAATCGGCTGAAACATAACTTCCATTACCCGGGCTTTTTCAGCCGCCGCAATCACGGCGTCTTTTTTGGCTTTTCCGGAAAAACCACGGATATCGGCAATAAATCTCAAGAAGCTGTCCGGCGTCATATCGGCATAGGCTGGCGCACCTTCCGGCAGATAACCGATGCTGGCTTTAGCGGCTATCGGGTTTTCCAATACATTGTGACCACAGACCCTGACTGTACCTTCGGTGGGTGTCAAAAAGCCGGTGATCATTTTCATTGTGGTGGATTTACCGGCACCGTTCGGTCCCAGAAAACCAAGCACTTCACCTTTTTTAACTGAGAAATTAATGCCGTCAACGGCTCTGATCTCGCCGAAATGCTTAGCCAGATCAACAATCTCGATTGCTAATGTCATACCTAAAGCGTCCCCCGCTTTTTTATAAGGTTTTTCGTAAACCGTCCATTATTCAGACCCAACACAAGCGGCGTCAAGTCAATTCACTTATCGTCAATATTTGCATCCTGTATTTGTCTTCCTGACGACCTGCGCATAAGCTAGGTACAACATGACTTTTTTCAAGAGCCTGTTTATGACCTTTGCCAGCCAGTTTCAATCCCTGCGTCAACATTTTTCTGAGCTCAAGAACCGCATCACAGACCGGGCCACCCGCAGCCGGCTTGGTTTGTTTGTTGCCGTCATTATCGGTGTGATCCTCAGCATAATGTTGTTACTGATGCTCTGGTGGAGTCACACGCCTACCGCATTTTCTGTCAATGATGAGGCCCGCGCTCAGGCCGCGCTCAATCAGCAGGACATGGTCACCGGCTATACCAGCACCACCACCTTAATTCGATTGGCTGAAACACTGCTCGATAAACCCGGTGGCTATCTCAGCAACGATGTCACACCGCCGTCGGTGTGGATGGACAACATGCCAAACTGGGAGTTCGGTGTGCTGGTGCAAATTCGTGATTATTCGCGGGCGCTG
>CAMPHB010000095.1 GCA_946885755.1 uncultured Methylophaga sp.
TCACCGAGATCATGGATCGAGCCGAGCAGTTCTCCGGCATTGGCCACCGCCAGGTGAAAAAAGTGCCGCTATTGCGCGGTAAAACCATCGTTAACCTGTTTTTTGAAAACAGTACCCGCACCCGCTCAACCTTTGAACTCGCCGCCAAACGGCTGTCAGCGGATGTGATGAACTTTAATATCAACACCTCGGCAACCTCCAAAGGCGAAAGCCTGCTCGACACTTTGCACAACCTCGAAGCCATGCACACCGATATGTTTGTGGTGCGCCATAATCAAAGCGGTGCCGCCGAATTTATTGCCCAGCATGTGGCGCCGCATGTCAGTGTTATCAACGCGGGTGATGGCTGTCATGCCCATCCGACGCAGGCGATGCTGGATATGTTTACCATTCGCCGCCACAAACAGGAATTTCATAACCTGCGGGTCGCTATCGTCGGTGATATTCTGCACTCTCGGGTAGCGCGTTCACAGATCCAGGCGTTATCAACGCTGGGCGTTGGTGAAATCCGCGTCATTGCACCGCAAACACTGCTGCCGCGTGACTGTCAGACCATGGGTGTACATGTTTATCACGATATGGCCGCCGGCCTCGAAGGGGTGGATGTGGTCATCATGCTGCGTCTGCAATTAGAGAGAATGCAGGGTGCTTTATTACCCAGTGCACGCGAATACTACCGCTGCTTTGGCCTGACACCGGAAAAACTGCGCTATGCCAAAGCCGATGCCATTGTCATGCATCCGGGCCCCATTAATCGCGGCGTGGAAATTGCCTCTGCGGTGGCCGATGGCCCCCAATCGGTGATTCTGGAGCAGGTGACACATGGCATTGCCATTCGTATGGCCGTGATGTCGATGGCGCTGGGCAGCCAGTCTGATTTTTATGAGGCCCAGTTATGAAGATTGTCATTAATGGTGGCCGTATTATTGATCCGGCCAGTCAGCTCGATACCAATCAGTCGGTTTATATCGATAACGGCAAAATCGTCGCAATAAGCGACTATTTCGCCGATTTTACGGCTGATTTAACGCTTGATGCCAGCGGTATGATAGTCGCGCCCGGCCTGGTTGATTTAAGTGCCCGGCTACGCGAACCGGGCCAGGAACATACCGCCACCATTGACAGCGAAACCCGCGCTGCGGTGGCCGGCGGTATTACCACGCTTGCCGTGCCGCCCGATACCGATCCGGTGATTGATAATCCCGCGGTGGTGGAACTGATTGAAGATCGTGCCAAAAAAGCCGGTCGGGTCATGGTACTGACCGTTGGCGCATTGACGCAACAGTTAGGTGGTGAATTACTGGCGGAAATGGCGGCACTAAAACAGGCCGGCTGTGTTGGCGTTAGTAATGGTCTTAATGCCATTAAAAACAGCGTCGTCTGGCGGCGGGCGCTGGAATATGCAGCGACGCTGGATTTAACGGTATTTATCAACGCGGCCGATCCGTGGTTACAAAAACAGGGCTGCGTGCATGAAGGCACGGTCAGTGCCAGACTCGGCTTGTCAGGTATTCCGGAAAGCGCCGAAACCATCGCCGTCAGCCGCGATTTACTGCTAATAGAGCAAAGTGGTGTACGTGCTCACTTTCATAATATATCGAGTGGCCGTGCGGTCAAAATGATTCGTGAGGCGCAAGAACGTGGCCTGCCGGTAACGGCTGATGTCAGCGCCCATCATCTGCATTTATGTGAACATGATTTGGGCAATTATGATGCACTGAGTCATGTTTTGCCGCCGCTGCGCAGTGTCCGGGACCGCGATCAATTACAGCAGGGTTTGCGTGACGGTGTTTTACAGGCTATCGCTTCACATCATCAGCCTTTGGATGCCGACGCCAAACTCGGCCCGTTTGCCGAAACCCGGCCGGGAATTTCAGCGCTGGAAACATTGCTGCCGCTAACCCTGAAACTGGTAGAAGACGATGAACTGGATCTGCTGTCAGCCCTAGCAGCACTGACTTGCCAGCCGGCGGAAATCCTTGGTATTGACGCTGGCCAGCTAAAAATCGGTGCCAGCGCTGATATTTGTATTATTGATCCCGCCGCTGATTTTGAATGTCAGCCCGGCCAGCTTATCAGCGCCGGTAAAAACAGTCCTTTCGCCGGCTGGTTATTTCATCATCAGGCCGCCATGACTTTGTTTCAGGGCAAGCTGGTTTATCAGCGATAAGCGTTTTTTCTTTGCGGAGTTTTGTATGCGTAAACAAGTCTGGCTGCGTTACCTTGCTACCATTGGTTTGCTATATGTTGTCACCGCTTGCAGCCCGGAAGTCGGCAGTGATGAATGGTGTGTGATGATGAAAGAAAAACCCAAAGGTGACTGGACTGCCAATGAGGCCGGTGATTACGCCCAGCATTGTCTGCTGTAAACATGCCGGCCACCCTTTTTGCACTCGATTTTGACGGGGTTATTTGCGACAGTGCGCTGGAAACCGGGCTCAGTGCCTGGCGCGCCGCCCGACGCATCTGGCCAGAATTAGCCGCCGAAATACCCGCCCCTTTACTGGACAACTTTCGCCGTGTTCGCCCGGCACTGGAAACCGGCTTTGAAAGCATATTAATACTGCGTGCATTGCTTGACGGTATCCCGGTGGCCAGCTTACTGTCCGGCCTTTCAGCACAAATCAATGCCGTAAAACGCCAGTATCAGCTTGATGATGACCGCTTAAAAACGCTATTCGGCACAGTTCGGGATCAATGGATAGACGAAGGTTTTGCCGGTTGGATCGCCAATAATCCGCTGTATCCCGGTATCGCCGATTTTCTGCGGCAGATCCCAGCTGAACAACTGCTGATCATCACCACCAAACAAGAACGTTTTGTCAGCGCGATTCTTGATGCTAACGGCATCAGTGTCACGGCAGGGCGAATTTACGGACTGGAAAGACAGCGCAGTAAAAACGCTATTCTCAGTGATTTTGCCGACCAACATAATGGTGCCATCTGTTTTGTTGAAGACCGGCTGCCAACCCTGCAAAAAGTCATCAATGAACCACGTTTGAATAACATTGATCTATGGCTGGCAGACTGGGGCTATAACACGGAAAATGATCGGCAAACAGCTGCACAAAATAAGCGGATTAAAATATTGGCATTGGCTGATTTAAACCGTTTGACAGGCTAACGGCTCTTCGCCGGAATAGGCGAGAAAAAATGGCGGAGCGGACCGGACTATTCGCCACATCCTGTGACTCACCTTGCAAGCAAGGCCAGCCTTCGGCTGTTCAAAAATGCTCCCGGCATTTTTGTCGAACCTGCTTTTTATAGCACGGGTTCTCGTCGCCCTTGTCTCAAGACAACGGCTTATGTTTTGGCGTGGGAAATAACAAAAAGAAAATGGCGGAGCGGACGGGACTCGAACCCGCGACCTCCGGCGTGACAGGCCAGCATTCTAACCAACTGAACTACCGCTCCGCGACCTGCTCAAACCAGCTGGCTTGGTCAGGAAGCGTGCAAGCATACAGTAATTTTCCGTAAGGTGTTAGCGAAAACAGACATTTTTTAACGGCCCATAAAAAAGCCCGCACTGAATGCGGGCTTTGTTTTTATCTATGACAGCAAAAATGTGCTGAAAACTACATCGATTCAACCGCCTGAACCGCTTTGGTGACCAGTCGTTTGGCCGCGCCCTTGGCGTCAGCGGCTTTGATTGCATCCAGGTTCACCGGCTCACCGACAATGATCGCACCGCCCATACCGGCACCAAAATGCGGTGTACATTTATAAATATAAATACCTTCCTGTGTAAAGGTGCGGCGATAGTTATCACTCATTTTTGAAGCCCATAGCTCCGTGCCTTCCGGGACCAGACCTTCAATAGCCTCGGTGTTATGTGTACTCATATTAGTCCAGGCAACGGTATCACCGGGTGCGATTTTGACGACCAGCGGGTTATAGACCAAACCTTGTGCTGTAACCGTATGCACTTTGCCCGTGGCTTCAACGGTTTCCGGTTCATCACTGACCACTTTTTCAGCTTCTTCAGAGACTTCTGCCAATAATGCCTCGGCTTCTTCGCGGCCTTCAGCAGCCGATTGTTCAGCGGCGGCAATTGCTTCGTTGGTTTTTTCTGCGATCGCCTCGGAGGTTTCCACAGCGGTTTCGGTTGCCGAATCAACTACTTCCTCAGTGGCATCCATGGCTTCTTCCGTCGCACTTTCAAGCGCCTGCTTTTCATCGGCCAGCGCCTGCTGCGCCTGTTCCGTTAACGAAGTACTTTCTGCATCTGTCGGGGTGTCTGCTGATTGATCACCACTGTCAGATAATGCCGAAGATGACGGCCGCTGATAATTTTCACTGCTGCCGGTCATCACCGTGGAAACGGCGGCGACGACAAAAATCGCGATGGCGGCAATGATTACCGCAGAAATAATAGCTTTGGATTTACGCATGGGATCTCCCTGATAGCAAGATGATTGCCTTGGATCATATCATTTATAGTGGCTACGTCTGAAGTTTGGCGATGATTCTTGCTGATGGCTAATTCATGCGATAATACGTGCCTTATCCGTATTATTCTGCCCGCCGGTTATCAGCCGATAGTCTGGCGTCTTTGATTCTGCCTCATTGAGAACATTATGTCTTTTTTAACGCTCGGCCTTGCCGAACCGCTCACCCGTGCCATTCAAAAACAGGGCTATGACCAGCCCACTCCCATCCAGCAACAAGCTATACCGCTGATTCTGCAAGGGCGCGACTTACTGGCCGCCGCGCAAACCGGCACCGGTAAAACCGCCAGTTTTACCCTGCCGCTGTTACATCGTCTCAGTGAAGGCAAAGCTGTTAAAGCAAATCAGGCTCGGGCGCTGATTTTAACGCCAACCCGCGAACTCGCTGCGCAAGTGGCTGAAAGTGTTGCTGTTTATGGCCAGTTTTTACCACTTCGCAGCTGTGTAGTGTACGGCGGCGTTAAAATTAATCCGCAAATGATGGCGCTGCGAAAAGGTGCTGATATTTTGATCGCCACACCGGGCCGTTTGATGGATTTATATCAGCAAAATGCGGTGCGCTTTGATCAGCTGGAAGTGTTGGTGCTGGATGAAGCGGATCGGATGCTGGATATGGGCTTTATCAACGATATTCGTAAAATCATCGCCTTGCTGCCAGCAAAACGGCAAAACCTGCTGTTTTCGGCAACGTTTTCCAGTAGCATCCGGCAACTGGCGAGCGGCTTAATGCAAAATCCGGCGGAAGTCTCTGTTTCACCACGCAACACCACCGCCAGTGCTGTACAACAAACCGTGATTCCGGTCGATAAAAGCCGTAAATCAGCGCTGCTGGCCAGTCTGATTAACCAGCCGGACTGGACGCAGGTCCTGGTTTTTTGTCGCACCAAACACGGCGCTAATAAATTAACCAAACAACTCGATAAAATCGGCGTGCCGGCCGCCGCTATTCATGGTAATAAAAGCCAGGGCGCGCGCACCAAAGCCCTGGCCGATTTCAAAGCCGGTAAAATTCAAGCGCTGATCGCTACCGATATTGCGGCGCGCGGCCTGGATATTGACCGTTTGCCGCATGTGGTGAATTTTGATTTACCCAATGTCGCTGAAGATTATGTGCATCGTATCGGCCGCACCGGCCGGGCTGGTGCCAGCGGTGAAGCGATCTCGCTGGTGTGCGCTGAAGAAATCGCTGAACTAACCGCCATTGAGCGGCTGATCGGCATGCCGCTCCAAAGAACCGACATCGCTGAGTTTGCGCCTGCCGACCCCTTGCCCAACGTCAGCAATACCCCTAAAAAAGCAGCAGCCAAATCTCGTCGGCCCACCAGCGCAAAGGCTTCGCCGGGGTCTTCAGGTCAGACCGCTAAAGCCGCCACACCCCAGCCGCGTCGTAAAAAAACAACAAATAATCCCTGGCCAAAATCCAAAAATCAGCAAGGTTAAAGTTCGCAGCATTACAACCAGGCAGGTGGCTGTAATGCTG
>CAMPHB010000096.1 GCA_946885755.1 uncultured Methylophaga sp.
TTGTTTGCCACAAGCCCAGGCCTCTCTGGACTTATTGGCAGGGGTTGAGGCGGGCATTGAAACCGACACGGCAATGACCAATCCGGATTTGGAACGCACTCAGCAAATCCTCTCCAGTCAGCAGGCGGAAACCAGCCAGGCCTGGCAAAATGATGAAACCGGCATTGCCTATCAGATCAATATCAAACGCAGTTATACCTATGGCAGCTATCCCTGCCTCGCTTACGATTTAACTATCATTAAAAACGATAGTCAGGACGTCAAATCACTGGACGCCTGCCAACATCGCAGCGGTAAATGGATTTCGGTGTCACCAAGCTCCATGGCACTGTAACTTCCCCCCGTACAAAAGCTGCTTTTATTGCGGCGCATCAGCAATAAATATCGCCCGGCGCGGCCCCGGATAACCTTCAATAGTTTTGCTGTTATCCTGCGGATCCAGAAAATCCGCCAAAGATTCAAATGTCATCCAGTCAGTTGCCCGCTGTTCTTCAACGGTGGTATTGGCAACATTCACACAACGGACGTTTTTATAACCGCATTTTCGCAGCCATAATTCCATGGTCGGCACCGACGGGATAAACCAGACATTATTCATTTTGGCGTAACGTTGTTCAGGCATTAAGGTCATGCCCTGCTCACCTTCTATCACCAGCGTTTCCAGCACCAGTTCACCACCGGGTTTTAAACATTGCCGGCATTCCATCAGATGCGTCAGCGGTGAGCGCCGGTGATACAAAACCCCCATCGAAAATACCGTATCAAATAACTGCAAATCTGATGGCATATGTTCGATACCGATCGGCAATACAAAATGCCGCTCGCTCTGTATAAAGTGCTGCATTACCTGATATTGCATGGCGAATACCCAGGTCGGATCAATGCCCATGACCATCCGGGCACCCTCGCCGACCATCCGCCAGCCGTGATAGCCATTGCCACCGCCGACATCCAGCACTACGCGATTTTCCAATGACTTGATATGCGGCAGCACGCGGTCCCATTTCCAGTCAGAATGCCACTCGGTGTCTATATAAATGCCGAATAGGTTATACGGGCCTTTGCGCCAAGGGTGAAATTGTTTGAGTAAAGCCGTTAACGTTGCTGGTGAAAAATCCTGTAAATCTTCTGCGATACCGATTTGCACTTTATCGCGCAGTTCAATAACCGACGGCCTGATAGCCGGCAAATCGGCCAGCGCCTGTTGCCACATCGGCATTTTGCCGTGACGCTCCGGATGTAATTTGGCTGCGACCTGGGTTTGTAATTGCACACGCCAGTTCTGATGACCCGCCTTATCCAGCCAGTCGTAAAATTTTTGATAAACCATTATTTAATTGCGATAAATGAAGCGAAATTAAAACACTGAAACCACTGCTCGGTCTGGTTAAAACCGGCTTTTTGCAGCCGCTGATGATGGGCCGCTGCGGTTTCCGGGATCAGCACTTTTTCCAAAGCGCTGCGTTTCTGGCTGATTTCCAGATCGCTGTAACCATTGGCGCGTTTGAAATCCAGATGCAGCTGCTGCTGAATGTGCTGACTGTTTTGATCCGCAAACGCCAGCTTTTCAGAAATAATCAATGCGCCACCCGGCTGTAAACCCGCATAAATTTTCTTAATCAGGTCGTCACGCAAAGCGGGATCAATAAACTGCAGCGTAAAATTCATGACCACCACCGAGGCATTTGCGATGCGGCTTTCGGCAATATCCTCTTGCTTTAACACAACCGGCACCCGGTTATTGTCTTCTGTGATAATGCGCTGCGCCCGCTCAATCATCGCCGCTGAATTATCAATGGCAATGATCCGGCAATTATCAGCTTTAATTCGCTGACGCATTGATAACGTCACTGCGCCCAGCGAGCAGCCCAGATCAAAACAATCACTGCCATTCTGCGCATAATGACCGGCGATAATGCCGATATTGGTGATTAACGTGCCATAGCCCGGTACTGAACGCTGGATCATGTCCGGAAACACATCAGCAACCCGCTCATCAAAACGAAAGTCAACCATTCGCGCCAGCGGTGAGGCATAAATGTTATCGGCTTTATCGACCATTATTGCTGGCCTTTTTTCTTGGCAACATTATTGCGTAAATACACCGGTAACGCCTGATAAGCCGGCAATGCTTTGTGGTCTGCAAACATTTGTTTTGCCAGCGGTAACATGGCTTCGGCCGATGGGTATATATCACTATCCATTCCCTGTAACTGACCGGCGAAGTTATCTGAGAGAATTTGCTGATATGCTGCCCAGCCACTGCCGGCACCAAACCAGTTTTGGCCATCAACAGGTTTGACGTTTTCCGGCGCGCGGACTTGTTCATCAGAAACGGCGATGGCCAGACCATCTTTAATAACAAAATCAGCGTGATACACCTCACCCATCCGGGCATCGAGCGCTACGCTGATTTTACTCACCCCATGTTTGGCATAAGCGGCCTGCGCCACCGCCGCTAAGGTTGAAACCGGTAATACCGGCAGATCCTCAGCAAAAGCAATGCCTTGCGCTACCGCAACGCCTACCCGCACACCGGTAAACGAACCCGGCCCCCGACCAAACACCAGGGCATCCATATCGGTTAACTGACAGTTTGCCTCATGAAAAAGCTGATCCAGCATGCCCAATATGCATTCAGAGTGGCCGCGCTGAGTGATCTCACTCACCGCAAACACACGGCCATCAATGAGTAAAGCAGCACTGCAATTTTCGGTACAGGTATCTAAAGCAAGCAAATTCATCTGTTGGTCATTTCGTTGTCATCAGCGAGTCACAGCCGGTCATTATAGTGCAGTCTATGGAGGTGACTATGGCATTTATTATTGATTGTATTTATGTCTGCCGTGAGTTATTGCGATTGTTTTTTGTGGTGATTACCTCACCGTTTGCCATTATCGGCAGTCTGTTAATGCTGGGCAGTGCCAGCTGGCAATAAATACTGCCTGATAAGCTATCATAGGTCTGCAGTAATTATGGAGGACCTATGGCGCAAATCCATCAACAGGCTATCGCCTTTATTCGCGACGATGACTGGCAGCGAGCACATGAGCTTATCCAAACCACCAATGACCCGCTGGCCTGTCTGATTCACGGCTTTTTACACCGGCAGGAGGGTGATCTCGGCAATGCAGCCTACTGGTATAACCGTGCAGGTGAATCGTTAGCCGAAACGCCGCTCGACATTGAACTGGAACGTCTGGACGCGCTGGCCAGACGCTAAGCGGTATTATCTTTTACGACTGCGTTTGGGGGCTTTTTTGCCACCCTGCCCATGCTGATGCTGGGTACGGAATTGCTTAGCGGCCATCGCCGGTGTCACCGCTTTGCGGCTGATACGCCGACCCTCACCCTGTTCGCCGGTACCTTTTGGCTGAAAACTCGGGATCAGATGTTTTTTACCATTACCGATCAAGTCCGCGCGGCCCATGGATTTCAATGCTTCACGCAGCATCGGCCAGTTTTCCGGATCGTGGTAACGCAAAAATGCTTTATGTAAACGGCGTTTTTTCAGCCCTTTTGGTACCGTGATATCACCACCGTTTCGGCGAACTTTGTGCAACGTGTCTTTACCGGAATGGTACATCGCCGCGGCAGCTGACATCGGTGATGGCAAATACGCCTGCACCTGATCGGCGCGAAAACCATTACGTTTCAGCCAAATCGCTAAATTGAGCATATCTTCATCGGTGGTACCCGGATGTGCGGCAATAAAATACGGGATGAGATACTGCTCTTTACCGGCTTCTTTGGAGTATTTCTCAAACATTTGTTTGAATTTATCGTAGCTGCCGATACCCGGTTTCATCATTTGTGACAGCGGGCCGTCTTCGGTGTGTTCAGGCGCGATCTTCAGATAGCCGCCAACATGGTGAGTAACCAGTTCTTTCACGTATTCCGGTGATTCCACGGCAAGGTCGTAGCGCAGGCCGGAAGCAATCAGAATCTTCTTAATCCCCGGCAGTTTGCGCGCCCGGCGATACAGGTTAATCAGGGGTGTATGGTCGGTATTGAGGTTTTTGCAAATACCCGGGTAGACGCACGACAGGCGCCGGCAACTGGCTTCAATTTCTTCACTTTTACAGGCCAGACGATACATATTGGCGGTTGGTCCGCCCAGATCGGAAATGATACCGGTAAAACCGGGCGTGGTATCGCGGATGGCTTCAACTTCTTTGATAATCGAATCTTCACTGCGGCTCTGAATAATGCGGCCTTCATGCTCGGTAATCGAACAAAAGGTGCAGCCGCCGAAACAGCCACGCATGATATTCACCGAAAAACGGATCATTTCATAAGCCGGAATATTCATCTTGCCGTATTGCATATGCGGCACGCGGCTGTAGGGCAAATCAAATACCGCATCCATTTCTTTGGTGGTCAGCGGAATCGGCGGCGGATTCAACCAGACATCATGATCATCATGCTGCTGCACCAGCGCCAGTGCATTGCCCGGATTGGTTTCTAAATGCAGAATCCGTGAGGTGTGGGCGTAGGTGATCGGATCATCTTTAACCTGGCTATAAGCTGGCAGACGGATCACGGTCTTATCCGCATTTCGCGGTGATACCCGGTGGATTTTAATGACGTTGGTTTTCGGTTCGGCCGGGGCTTGCTCGGCCGTTTCTGCTTGTGCGGTTTCGCAGGTTTCCGGGGTTTGCATTTGATACGGATCAATCGGCGGATTCAGTTTGCCGGGGGTATCAATACTGGTGGAATTCTTTTCCCACCAGCCATCACGCTGGCCATGTTTAACCAGATAGGCAGTACCGCGAATATCGATTAGATCTTTAACTGGTTCACCACTGGCAAGACGATGGGCAATTTCCACCACCTGACGTTCGCCGTTGCCATATACCAGTAAATCCGCTTTAGCATCCATAATCACACTGCGACGGACTTTTTCTGACCAGTAATCGTAATGGGCAATCCGCCGCAGGCTGGCTTCGATACCACCAATAACAATTGGCACATCTTTATGGGCTTCACGACAGCGCTGACTGTAAACAACGACGCTGCGATCCGGGCGTTTGCCACCTTCACCGCCGGCCGTGTAGGCATCGTTACGACGGATTTTTTTATCAGACGTGTAACGATTGACCATTGAATCCATGTTGCCGCCGGTCACCCCCCAGAACAGATTGGGTTTGCCCAGCTGTTTAAAATCTTCGGCACTGGTCCAGTCCGGCTGAGAAATAATACCGACGCGAAAGCCCTGTGCTTCCAGCAAACGGCCTATCAGCGCCATACCAAAACTTGGATGGTCAACGTAAACATCACCGGTGACAATAATAATGTCGCAGCTGTCCCAGCCGAGCGCATCCATTTCGGCGCGGCTCATTGGCAGCTGTTTAGCAACACCAAAACGTTGCGCCCAGTGTTTGCGGTAAGAAAAGATATCAGGAGCGGCGTGCATAGACCCTCAATGCGCAGCAGGCAAAAAAATCAAGGGCTTATTCTAACAAACTGCGGCCGGCGCCGCTTTGGAAAATCAGTCTTCGCGATATTCGGCAAGCTCGGGCATGCTGTCGATAATAATGACCGGCGTGCCATGACTGACGTATTTGCTTAGTTCAAGAATCTCACTGTTACGCAAGGCAATACAGCCTTTGGTCCAGTTGGTCATTTGATGAATTTCGACTTTATCAGCGGTTTCAACACCGATGCCGTGAATGCCAATCAAGCCACCCAGCACGGTATTTTGTGGTGGTAATTCCTGATATAAATGCGCGCCAAGGATTCGACGATACTGATAGCGGTCAATCAGTCCGGACTTCAGCGCTTTTTTGGCATCATCCATGTTTGGATAGTTCAGTTGCATAAAGGTATGGAACTGATCGCTGCTG
>CAMPHB010000097.1 GCA_946885755.1 uncultured Methylophaga sp.
GTATCGGAACAGACTAGAGAAACTTAAAGTAAAACAACCATTACATGCCTTCAGCTTCAGCAATGGCTTTGTCAGTAACCCGTTTCAGGCCACCTTTAACATCTGCCGCCTTAACAGCGTCAAGATTCTTTGGCTCACCGACAATCACAGCACCGCCCATACCGGCACCAATGTGAGGTGTGCATTGATAAACGTAAATACCTTCTTCCTCAAACGTATGCTGGAAGTTTTCGCTCATCGCCGATTTAAAGGCTTCGGTACCTTCAGGGATCAGTCCTTCCATCATTTCCACATTGTGCGTGCTCATATTGTCCCAGGCGACGGTATCACCGGGCGCTACCTTAATGACCAAGGGATTAAATGCCATGCCCTGCGCGGTGACCGTATGGGTTTCAGCCATCGCCAGCGGCGCAACCAGCAGTGCACCCAACATAGATAAAGTTACCAAGGGTTTCTGTTTGAACATAAAGCCTCCTTAAGGATTGGCAACCGTTTGTCTCGGGTCACCGTCAGAAAGTCATAAAATATTGAGTTATCTGTTGTTTGTGACCACTGTTTTTTTGAAAAGTTTAGAAGCTATGCTAAATCGATCTCGGGCGGCAAACCTTAACCTGCGTTAACCGTTAACACTAATTATCTGAACCTTGTTCTGCATCCCGCAAACCTTGTTTAAAAATGGCTGACAACTGAAAAATCAGATAGCCCATAATCGATAATACCAGTGCAATTTCGTAGCGGGCGTAAGCGACCGAAATACCAATGGCACCGGTCAGCCAGAGCCCGGCGGCACTGGCGGTACCATCAACGCGATTATTTTGTTTCATGATAGCACCGCCACCGATAAAGCCCATGCCGGTTATCACCCCGTACATGACCCGGGCTTCAGCCCCAGCACCATCAAAAACATCCATCGCCACCAGCATAAAAGCGCAGCAGGCAATCGACACCAGTGGGTAGGTGCGCATACCAGCACCGGTACCCCTGTATTCGCGATTTAAGGCGATGGGCAACGCCAGTAAAAAAGCGATACCGATTTGGTAAAAATGGTACCAAACCAGACCAAAATTTATATCCATAACGCCTCCGGCTTAAGCCTTTTCAGCATGCTGACTGACCGCTTTCTGCTGATGTTTTATGCCGCGCGGCCAGGCAAATACCAGGGCTTTAATTAAGGTTGCCAGCGGGATCGCAAAAAAGACGCCCCAAATCCCCCAGATCCCGCCAAAAAACAACACTGCCAGAATAATAGATACCGGATGCAGGTTAACGGCTTCAGAAAACAACACCGGTACCAGCACATTTCCATCCAGTGCCTGCAAAATACCGTAGGCAATCAGTACATAAACGAACTGATCGGTCATGCCGAAATGAAAGCCGGCCACCGCCGCAACCGGCAAAGTGGCCACCGCCGCACCGATAAACGGGATCAGCACGGAAAAGCCGACGATGACCGCCAATAACGCGGTATAAGGCAGGCCAAAGGCAGCAAAAACGATATAGGCCACCACGCCGACAATCATGATTTCGATGGCTTTACCACGGATGTAGTTGGCGATCTGGCCATCCATTTCCTGCCAGATCTGTGTCATCAAGCCGCGTTTTTCCGGCAACAATGACAAGCTGAAGTCGGTCAGCTGCCGGCGATCTTTGAGCAGAAAAAACACCAGAATCGGCACCAGCACCAGATAAACAATCAAATCCACCAGATTACCCAGTGACGATAATGAGATAGTCAGCACCCGTTGCCCGAACAACGACAATTCACGGCCAGCGGCACTGATCCAGTTTTGCAGTTGATCCGGCGTTATCAGATTGGGATATTGTGCCTGCAGCTCATCCAGCCAGCGCTGGCCGCTCGACAACATTCGCGGCATTTCCTGTACCAGATTAACCAGCTGATCCCATAATAAAGGCAGCAAAAGAAAAGCCATGGCCAGCATGGCACCGACAAAACCCAGATAAACCAGACTGACGGCCAGCCATTGCGGCACTTTACGGCGGGTCAGCATATTGACCAGCCCCTGCAGCATAAAAGCCAAAACCAGCGCCGTTAAAAACGGTGCCAGCGTGCCCCCAAGCAGGATAACCACAGCAAAGCCCAGCGCCAGCACTATCAAGAGGATCACTGCCTCTTCATCTGATAAATAATGCGCTGCCCAATTTTTCAGCAAGGTGCGAACGGTCATCCGTTATCCTCAATGTTTACCTGTCCGGCATTTTGCCACAAAACCGGGCATCATTCGGCAACCTGCCTGTGATAGCATCACCGCCAGCAGGGAACTTAACGTGCCCGATAAAACTCCCTACAGGGTACCTCAATACACCGGATAATCATGATTAAACAAATCCAACTGCCAGCACTGCTGATATGGCTGACCGCACTCGGCCTATTTTGCATGCTGGCAGCCCGGCCGGTATTTGCTGAAACAATCCCAGTGACCATTGTGCAGCCGGTTATCGCTGATCTCACCGAAACGCTGCGTTTGTCGGGCTCTTTGACCGCCGAAAAACAGGCCATGCTGTCACCACGCATGGATGGTCTGGTTAAAGAAGTCTTGGTTGATGCCGGTTATCGGGTTGAACAAGGTGATACGCTGCTGCGGCTGGACCCGGCGATAAGTCAGCAGCAACTGGCACAGGCCAAAGCTGCCAGCCGGGAAGCGCAGGCCGGTGTTATTGAAGCCAAACGGCTGGTTGAAGAAGCCCAACGGCTACGCGGTGAAAACTATATTTCAGCCACCGAGCTGGCCAACCGTGAAGCCAATCTGGCGTTGGCTGAAGCGGCGCTAGCCGCTGCCACAGCTAACGAAAACACCCGCGCGGAAGAATTACGCCGCCATGTATTACCCGCACCGTTTGCCGGCGTTATCAGTGCCAAAATGACCGAAGCTGGTGAATGGATTAACCGAGGTGATGAAGTACTGGAACTGGTGGCGCTGGATAAAGTGCGGCTGGATGTAAATGCGCCGCAGGAACAGTTCGCCAGTATCAGTAAAAACAGCAAGGTCAGTATTTATCCGGACGCCCTGCCCGGCAAACAACTGCCCGGTAAAATCACCGCACTGGTGCCGGTGAGTAATGCTCAGGCACGCTCCTTTCTGGTGCGTATCGTTCTTGAAGACGCTGATGCAAATTTACTACCCGGCACTTCGGCCACTGCCGAAATCAAACTCGATAGCGGCGCATTACCCGGCCTGTCTGTACCACGTGATGCGGTTTTGCGGCATCCGGATGGCGGTCGCAGCGTGTTTACCGTCAGCAGTGACAACAAAGTGACCCGCAAACCGGTCACCGTCAGTCATGAAGGCAATCAAAGTGTTGTGATTACTGACGGCATCAGCCAGCAGGATCGCATTGTATTACGCGGCAATGAAGTGTTGCAGGAAGGCGATGCTGTGCGCATCGTCGAAGACCGCTGAAGGACGTAGTGCATGCTTGAAGCCCCCATTCGTAACGGCAAACTGCTCACCGTCATTGTTCTGATTGTTTGTGTGCTGGGTATTGCTGCTGCACGGCTGATCCCGGTGCAAATGATCCCCGATCTCGATACCCGCACCATCAGTGTTGTCACCGAGTGGTCTGGCGCCACCCCGCAGGATATTGAAAAAGAAATCCTCATTGAGCAGGAGCGTTACCTGCGTAACATCCCCAATCTGGGCCGCATGGAATCCTTCGCTGAGACCAGTCAGGCAACCATTGAGCTGGATTTTCCGTTTGGCGTGGATATCAACGAAACACTGATTGAAGTCACCAATGCCCTCAGCCAGGTGCCCAGCTATCCGGAAAATGTGGATCAGCCAAGCATTCGCAGCAGCTCGTTTTCGGAAAATGCTTTTATGTATTTTGCGATTACCCCTGTTCAGGGTAATCCGCTGAATCTTGATTTGGACATGATCACCGACTTTGTTGATGACAACGTCCGCACGCAGATGGAACGGGTAAACGGCGTTTCTGAAGTCCAGCTGCGAGGCGGCGCCGAACGGCAGATGCAGATTTTTGTCGATGCCGCCAAACTGGCCCAGCGAGGCATGACTTTAACGGACGTGCGCGATGCCGTGCGGGCACGCAACAGTGATACCTCTGCCGGCGATCTTGATGACGGCAAGCGCCGTTATTTGCTGCGTACCGTCGGCCGTTTTGACAGTCAGGCTGAACTGGAAAACCTGATCCTCGCCCACCGCAACGGCACCGATATTCTGCTCAAGGACATTGCCACTGTGAAGTTGGATCACTTTGAGGCACGCGAGCTGGCCATCATCAATGACGAGCGGGCGCTGAACCTTGCTGTCAAGCGGGAACCCGGCTCCAATGTGATTGATATCAAATATGAAATGCTGGATGTCGTCGACACCATGCGCAAGGACTTGTTACGGCCTAACGGGCTGGACATTATTCTGCTGGGTGATGATGTCCGTTATGTTGAAGCTTCGATTCAGAATGTGTCACAGAATCTGTTGCTGGGTGCGCTGCTGGCGACGCTTATCCTGTTTTTATTCCTGAGAACGGCCCGCGGCACATTTATTGGCCTGATGGGCATGCCGGTGTGTGTCATTGCCGCTTTTCTTGGTCTGCTGCTGTTTGATCGCACCATCAATGTGATTTCGCTGGCCGGTATTGCTTTTGCCATTGGTATGACCGTCGATAACACCATCGTGGTGCTGGAAAGTATTGAACAGGCGCGGCGCCGCGGACTGGATCGGATTGAAGCCGCGATTACCGGTGTCCGTGAAGTCTGGACCGCGGTGCTGGCTTCCAGTATGACGACGATTATCGTCTTTCTGCCGGTATTGCTGGTGCAGGAAGAAGCCGGCCAGCTTTACTCTGATATTGCCATCGCCATTTCCATTGCGATTCTGGCATCAATGTTGTTTGCTGTTGCCGTGGTACCGGCCGCCTGTGCCCGCTTTGGCCTCGGTACCGGCAATGGTAAAGGTCTCGATGATCTGCATAAACCGGGCGTTATTCTGAAAACCGTCAGCTGGCTGACCGCTGGTAATGTTCGCCGCATCAGCACCATGCTGCTGATGTTTTCGGTCACTCTGGTCGCTGCCTGGTATCTGATGCCTCCGGCAGAATATCTGCCGGAGGGAGAGGAACCCAAAGCTTTCACCACCATGACCCCGCCGCCAGGCACCAATTTAACGGAAATGCAGAAAATCGCTGAGGAAATTAACGATATTCTGGCGACGGCAAGACAGGCGGATCCGGCGGCATTTCATCGCGGCGACGCACCGATCCCGGCAATCGCTTATTACTTTATTCGCGTGTCACCAACCGGCTTGCGGGTGCTTAGTGAGCCGAAAAACACCGATGATATAGAAGCAATGATGCGCAGCCTGACCGACTTGTTTGAGAGTTATCCGGGCATGCGGGCTTTTTCTGGCCGGGGTTCGATTATTTCCAGTAATCAGGGTGGCACCCGCGCGGTTAATCTGGATATTTCCGGGCCGGATATGGAAAGCCTCTACAGCACCGCGGAATACGCTTATGAGCGCGCTGATGCCCTGTTTGAAAACCCGCAGATCGATTCATTACCCGCATCTTTATCACTGGATCAGCCCTTAATCGAAATCCGTCCCCGCTGGCATCGTCTTGCCGAAGTCGGCTTTAATGCCGATGATTTTGGTTTTACCGTCGCAGCATTGAGTGATGGCGCGTTTGTTGATGAGTTTTTCCTCAATGACGACAAAGTCGATATCTTTTTATACAGCAGTGTTGGCCAGAATCAGGATCTGTCCGGTCTGGCCTCCATACCGGTGATGACTCCCAGTCAGGATGTGCTACCACTGAATGCACTGGC
This sequence comes from uncultured Methylophaga sp., assembly GCA_946885755.1. The sequence goes on from CAMPHB010000097.1 coordinate 5,801, forward strand.
TGATCTGACCGTAACCATTGACAGTGATAATCTGCGCCGGGT
>CAMPHB010000098.1 GCA_946885755.1 uncultured Methylophaga sp.
CCCGCTTATCGGTTTCGTCTTCATTACCGGTACCGCTGAGGCCATTATGAATCATGTGTAAGCCCAGACCGGTCAATAAGACCAGTGCGATCCAGTGATCCCATTCCTGCACAAAACTGGTTGCTGCCTGGCCAATCAACCAGCCAATGACCGGTGTAATAGCTTCTATCACACCGAATATCAAACCAATGCGCAAAGCATTGGCCAGACTGGGGTTACGGATCGCAATGCCTTTGCCAATTGCAGCGGCAAAAGCATCGGTGGACATGGCAAAGCCGATAAAAAAGATTGAAATTAAGTTCATTTAAAACCTGGTCAGAATGTTTGTTTTAATGTCTGGAGAAACGGTGCACCAGAAAATACAATGCTGGCAAGACCACCAGTGTTAAAAGCGTTGATGAAATGATGCCGCCCACCACCACGGTTGCCAGCGGCCGTTGTACCTCAGCACCGGTACCGGTATTGAGTGCCATCGGCAAAAAGCCGAGACTGGCGACCAAAGCAGTCATCAATACCGGTCGCAAACGTTGCATCGCACCATCAAAAATAGCCGTCAATAAATCCATGCCCTGATCACGTAACTGTCTGATAAATGACAGCATGACAATCCCGTTTAAGACCGCGATCCCCGACAAGGCGATAAAACCCACGGCGGCTGAAATAGACAGCGGCATATCGCGTATAACCAGCGCAATAATACCGCCGGTTAGCGCCAATGGCACGCCGGTAAAAATCAGCAGCGAATCGCGCAACGATTTAAAGGCGCTGAATAATAACACCAGGATCAGCAATAAAGTCAGTGGCACCACCAGCATTAGCCGCTTACTGGCCGACTCCAGTTGCTCAAAAGTACCGCCGTATTCCAGCCAGTAGCCGGCCGGCAACGTCACCTGCTGCGGTAAAATTTGCTGCGCATCGGCAATAAACGATCCTAAGTCTCTGTCAGTGACATTGGCACTGACAATAACATGACGTTTGCCACTTTCGCGGTTGATTTGATTGGGGCCTTTGACTGCCTCGATATCAGCGATTTCGCCAAGCGGTACGTAAGAGAGATCCGGATCCCCGTTTGCCGGCAAGGCTATCGGTAATTTTTTCAGGTAATCAACATCCTGACGCAGATTGTCATCAAGCCTTATCACCAGTCGAAAGCGTTTATCACCTTCGTAAATCAGCCCCAGATCTTTACCGCCAACGGCCATTTGCAAGGCATTTTGCAGCGTTGCCACATCAAGTCCCAGCAGGGCCAGATGATCCCGTTGCGGAATGACAGATAACATCGGCAAGCCACTGACGGGTTCCATTCGTACATCACTGGCACCGTCAATTTGTCCCAAAGCCGCTGTCAACGCTTCACCAGACTCACGTAATGTTTCCAGATCGTCACCAAAAATACGGATCGCCACATCAGCGCGCACACCAGCAATCAGTTCGTTAAAGCGCATTTGTATTGGCTGGGTAAACTCGTATTTATTACCCGGCACGGCTTCAACCGCAGTCCTTAGCTTGGCGAGAAACGCCGCTTTGCTCAGCGTTGGATCCGGCCATTCTGATTGTGGCTTCATAATCAGAAAAGTATCAGCCACACTCGGCGGCATCGGATCGGTGGCAATTTCCGGTGTACCGATTTTGGAAAATACCCGCTCAACTTCATCAAACTCACGGATCACCGATTCCAGCTGATTTTGCATTTTGACGGCTTGTTCAAGCCCGGTGCCGGTGACTCGCAAAGCATGCAGCGCGATATCGCCTTCATCGAGTTGCGGCAAAAATTCACTGCCCAAACGACTGCCCAATTGCGCCGTAAAGATGACAAAAATGACCGCAGCCACCACAATCAGCGACGGCAGTTTTAAAGCCAGACGCAGAAATGGCTGATAAATAAACCGGGCACCACGCATCAGCCCGTTTTCTTTATGCGAAACCTTGCCAGTAACAAATATTGCCACTGCAGCAGGCACAAAGGTGACGGCAAAAATCAATGCACCAACTAATGCCGCAACAACCGTAAAGGCCATGGGCTGAAACATCTTGCCTTCAACACCGCCAAGCGCAAACAACGGCAGATAAACCAGCATAATGATTAATAAACCAAATACCGCCGGATTAAATACTTCACGGGTGCTTTCGGTAATCTCATTGAGACGTTCCGGCAGCGTTAACAGCCGGCCGAGTCGTTGTTGCGCCGCCCCTAGTCGTCGCAGGGCATTTTCAACCACAATCACGGCACCATCGACGATCAGACCAAAATCTATTGCGCCAAGACTCATCAGATTGCCGGAAACCTTATTGCTGACCATGCCGGTCACAGCAAACAACATACTCAGCGGAATCACCATCGCTGTGATAAGCGCGGCGCGAAAATTACCGAGCAATAAAAATAACACCACAATCACCAGCAGCGCGCCTTCCAGCAGGTTTTTCTGCACCGTTTTAATGGTTTTTTCAACCAGTGACGTGCGGTCATAAACGGCTTCAGCAACCACGCCTTGCGGCAAGCTCTGATTAACCTGTTGCAGTCTGGCGGCGACCGCTTTGGCAACTACCCGGCTGTTTTCACCAAGCAGCATAAACGCCGTGCCCAGCACCGTTTCTTTGCCATTTTGGGTGGCGGCACCGGTACGCAGCTGTTTGCCAAAATAAACATCGGCAACATCACCGACCCTGACCGGCGCATCATCCAGTTTTTTGACCACCACATTACGAATATCATCCAGCGTCTGTAACTGGCCCGGTGAGCGCACCAGCCACTGCTCGCCGTTACGTTCGATATAACCGGCACCGATATTTTGATTGTTTCGCTGCAGCGCATCGGCTAATTCGGCCATGCTGATTTTATAGGCCAGCAATTTACCGGGCTTGGGCGCGACCTGATATTCACGCTCAAAACCGCCAACGCTGTTAATTTCGGTAACACCTTGCACTTTGACCAGTTGCGGCCGGATAATCCAATCCTGAATAGTGCGTAAGTCTTCGGCGGTATAAGGTTCGCCATCAGCTTTTCTGGCGTTGTCTTCAGCGCGAATCGCATAAGTGAAAATCTCACCCAGCCCACTGGCAACAGGGCCTAATTGCGGCTCTGCACCGTCAGGTAATTCATTACGAATTCCCTGCAAGCGCTCGCTGATTTGTTGCCGGCCCCGATAAATGTCTTTGTGATCTTTAAACACCACCGTGACTTGCGACAAACCATAGCGTGAAATCGACCGGGTGTAATCGAGATCCGGCAATCCGGCCATGGCATTTTCAACGATATAAGTCACCCGCTGTTCAGCTTCCAGCGGTGAATAACCCGGAAGTTTAGTGTTGATTTGCACCTGCTTATTAGTAATATCCGGCACAGCATCAATCGGTAACTGCAGCGTGTTATAAACACCCAATCCCGCAATCAATAACGTTAACAACAACACCAGCCAGCGCTGCTGAATGGCAAACCGTACAATAGAATCAATCATGTTCTGCTCCTAGTGACTGTGCGTCGCGCCGTCTTTCAGCACTTCCGCTTTGAGCAGATAACTGTTTTGCGTCACATATTCAGTGCCGGGTTCTAGTCCGCCGGTTACTTCAACATACTCTTTATCCTGCCGCCCCAACTGCACCATACGTACTTCAAACTGGTTGCCATAACGGGCAAATACCACCGGCATATCCCGGAATGTTTGTAAGGCACTGCGTTTAACTGCCAGCCTGGCGTCAATGGTTGCAACAGCAACATCAGCTTTGATGTGCATACCCGGCCGCCAATATCCTTCAGCGTTATCAATAACTGTTCGGGCGCGAGCGATATGGCCATCAGTCATTTTGGGAGATATATAGCTGATCTTGCCCGTCGCCCGCATATGACCATGCAAGTCGTTGACGGTGACCGCCATACCCTCCCGCAATTGTTCGATATCCTGCGGAAACATCGACATATCAACCCAGACTTTGCTGAAATCGCTGATTTCCATCAGCTTGCCGATATCGCTGTGATCGCCGGCTTTCACCGGCCGGCTGGTGACTTCGCCATTTGCCGGGCTGTTTACCGCATAACTTTTCAGTGTTTGCTGGTTACGTACCGTCAATAATCGCTGACCTTTTTTGACCCTGTCACCGGTTTTGACATAAACCGCCTCAACGATCCCGGAATACGGCGCATAGATCCGAAATTGCCGGTCTTCAGCAGGCGCAATAACACCATACAACGGATTGGTAATGGTCAGGGTCTGCGGGCCGGCCGTTGCTGTTTTTATATCTGATGCGGCAATCAACCTGTCGGTCAATTCGGCTCTGCCCTCAAGACTCTCGTAGTGCCAGTGATAGTCCTCGCCCTGATAATTGGCAGCCACTTCGACTTCGTAAGAATGGGGTTCGCTGATTGCCAAATCACCCAGCAAGTAATCTTGCTCCGGCATAAAATCAATCAAATCCTGCTGACCACCCAGACGGTTTAAAGTCACCGTTAGGGTGATGTCACGAGGATCTACCGGCTGATTATTAAAATAACCATAAACACGCATTTCCGGCGGTATGCCCTGCTCATAAATGGTGATTTCCAGCGCGAAATTTTCTGTTTTTAATAAACGGCCATGATGTGGACCTTCTGCTGGTTCAGCCGTCGCATCACCATGATCATGGCCACCGGCAGCATAAATCGCCGGGCTGATTAACCACACCAGCAAAAATAATAAAAGATACTTTTTCATCGGTTTAATCCTGTAAATCGCTGATGGCTAATGGTTGACTGAGGGCATTGCCGGTCAGACGTTCCAGCTCCAACATTTGCAAATGCACGGCGGTTTGCGCCTCTATCAACTCCCGTTCCACAGCGAATAATTCATTCTGTGCATCGACCCACTGCAACACACTGTATTGACCCAGCTCATAACCCGCTGCAGTGCTGCTTAACAGCGCTTCGGCAACCGGTTGTAAATCTTTTTGCAAAGATCGGGTCAGTGACAGATTGTTTTGCATCGCGAGGCGAATTTCGGCCAGCGCCAACTCAATCTGAGTAACCGTTAACTGCATAGTTTGTAATTGCTGCTGATATTCAGCATTGGCGCGGGCAATATTGCCCTGATTGCGATTATTCAGTTGTAGCGGCATTGAAAAACTGAACACCAGCGCATTATCGTTGGCGGCTTCCAACCGGCGGATACCGGCACCTAAGGTGATATCTGCCGCAGACTCTGCTTCGGCCAATGCGATTTGTGCTTCTCGCAATCGTGATAAGGCATGGACTTGTAAATAGGCCGGTGTTTGTGAAATCGCTTGATTTAATGCCGCTGTCTCCGGCACCGCAGGCAGAACCGTTAAATCACCGCTTAACGACTCAAAATCAACCGTCCCCGCCCAGTTCGTTGCCAGTTTCTGATAGGCCAGTTGCCGGTCATTTTTTAATTGTTTTTGCTGATTTTCAGAACGGGCCAGACGTAATTGCATCCGCAGTGCATCAGCTTCGCCAACCGCTCCCGCTGCCGCACGCTGGTTAATGACCTTTAAAGCCATTTGTTCTTTTTTAATACGTCGCTGATTCCACTCAATCATGGCGTCAATTCGCAACGCCTGATAAAAATGCCGCAATGTTTGTGCGACGACATCGAGTCGCTGCACTTCATATTGTTGCTGCAAAGCCGGCAGCCGGGCATTAGCGACATTGATTCGCTGCTGGCGTTTGTCGCCCATTTCGATTAACTGGCTGAGGGATAAAGTCAGCTCAGCGCCAGTCAAAAAGCGGTTGTCACCGGTGCCAAAAACATTTTCCAGATCAGCCTTTACAACCGGATTAGGTTTTAATCCGGCTTGCAAGACATCGGCTTCAATAGCGCGTTGCTGATAGGGAAAACTTTGCAGTGCCGGGC
>CAMPHB010000099.1 GCA_946885755.1 uncultured Methylophaga sp.
TGCCACCATCTGTCGGTGCGCCTGAGTCGACGACACAATTAACGATTGCCACCAACTTGCCTTCAAATGCTGATCCGATCATTGATGATACCGCAGTGCCACCGGGCATTTTGCCAATCGATCCAGCCGATGCGGATAGCTACAGCTTTTCCACCTCAGCCACTATTTTTGATTCGTTAGGTAATGAGCATGTGCTGACGACCTACTATCAAAAAATTGATGCCACCGCAGATGATGGTGGTACGGCAGTCGGCGATAATCAGTGGCAGGCCGCAGTTTATGTCGATGGTGCTGATGTCGTTGGTGGTACAGCGGGCACACCTTTCCCGCTGGCAGATGATATCCGTGTGTCATTCACGCCGGATGGCAGACTGGACACGGTTGATCCCTCACCACTAGAAATTAATTTTGATGCTGATGGTGTCGGTGGTTTTGAATGGACCAGCGGTGCGGATGGCCAATTGGTGAATATTTCACTGGCGGGTTCGACACAAAACTCTGGCCCGTTTAATGTCGGCGCTCTGACTGTAAACGGTTTCCCGACGGGTCGTTTGACAGGGGTGGATGTCAGTGATGAAGGTTTGATCCGGGCAACTTACAGTAATGGTCAGGCTGTGCCGATCGGTAAAATCGCCTTGGGTAACTTTGCCAATCCACAGGCTTTAAACAAAATTGGTAATACCGCATGGCGGGAAACCACTGATTCGGGTCCGGTTATTGCCGGTGAAGCATCCACCGGTAGTTTTGGTCAGGTGCAGGCAGGTGCTTTAGAAACCTCTAATGTTGATCTGACCAAAGAATTAGTGGGTCTCATTACCGCGCAGCGGAATTTCCAGGCTAACTCAAAAGCCATTGAGACCAATAACGCGATTACGCAAACGATTATCAACCTGCGTTAATTTTTTACTCCCCCATCCTAACCTTTGTTGGCGGACATCCTTGTCCGCCACCCTTCGGGCAGTCGTCGCTGACCAAATTTGCTCCCGGCAAATTTGTCCCCGAGCAGGGGGAAGAGATTCTTATTTGCCACTGACCCCTAAATTGTTCCCTCTCCCCGCCGGGGAGAGGGTTAGGGTGAGGGGAAATCCGGCCCGCAATTTGCATAGTGATTTAACAACCAGTCATCCAGTTATTGAGTGAGTTAACGATGGATAAAATGCTTTATATCGCTATGAATTCTGCGCAGCAAACCATGCTGGCGCAGGCCACCAATGCCAACAATCTGGCTAACGTCAACACCACTGGTTTTCGCCAGGATTTTGAACAATTCCGGGCGATGCCGGTATTTGGCGAAGGCTTACCCAGCCGCGTTTATTCAATGACGGAACGGCCGCAAACTGATTACCAGCAGGGATCCATGATTTCTACCGGCCGCGAACTGGATATTTCGGTACAAGGTGATGGTTTTATCAGCGTGCTGGGTAAAGATGGCCGTGAGGGCTACACCCGCGCCGGTGATTTGAAATTGACCGAAACCGGCCAACTGGTTACAGGTACCGGCTTAGCAGTTATGGGTGATGGCGGCCCGATTGCCATTCCACCCGCTGAAAAGGTCGAAATTGCCGCTGACGGTACGATTTCTATCCGGCCCATTGGTGGCGCCGAAAATGAAGTCGCGATTTTAGATCGCATCAAATTAGTTAAACCGGATTTGCAGAATGTTTTTAAAGACAGCGACGGCTTGATGCGCATGGTGGGTGGGGGCGATGCCCCTTTGGATGCCACCGTCAAAGTCGCTTCCGGCACCCTTGAAGGCAGCAATGTCAATGCGGTGGGGGCCATGGTCAAAATGATTGAACTGCAACGGCAATATGAAATGCAAGTGAAGATGATGGCAACCGCTGAAGAAACCAGCGCCTCATCGGCACGTTTGTTGCAGATAAACGGTTGAACACGCTAACGATTAAAAGCGACGTCTATCTTGGAGTAGCACCATGAATCAAGCACTTTGGATTGCCAAAACCGGCCTCGATGCCCAGCAAACCCGGATGTCGGTGATTTCGAATAATCTGGCAAACGTTAATACCACCGGTTTTAAACAGGATCGGGCAGTATTTGAAGATTTGCTGTATCAAACCATTCGTCAACCGGGTGCACAGTCATCTGCTGATACCCAACTGCCATCGGGTTTGATGATTGGTACCGGTGTCCGTACCGTGGCCACCGAAAAAATTCATACCCAGGGCAGTATTGTTCAAACGCAAAATGCACTGGATGTGGCGATTAATGGCCGTGGCTTTTTCCAGATCCTGATGCCGGATGGGGATATTGCCTATACTCGCGATGGTACGTTTCAGCGTAACGCTGATGGCGATATGGTGATGTCTAACGGCTACCTACTGGAGCCGGCCATTAATATTCCTGAGGATGTGCAGTCGATTACGATTGGTATGGACGGCACTATCAGCGCGCAGCTGCCCAATCAGGCCGACAGTGTCATTCTCGGTGAAATTGAGCTGGCCGATTTTGTTAACCCAACCGGTCTGCAGGCCGTGGGTGAAAACCTGTTTAAAGAAACGGCTGCCAGTGGTGTGCCGGTGGTCGGTACGCCGGGTCTGGATGGGATTGGTAATGTTTATGGCGGCTCGCTGGAAACTTCTAATGTCAATGTCGTCACCGAATTAATCAATATGATCGAAACCCAGCGGGCGTATGAGATGAACTCCAAAGCCATTTCTACCGCCGATCAAATGCTGCAGTACGCTAGTCAAAATCTTTAATTAAAACAACAATTTAAAAACCGGTAATTTTTGCCGCTGAAGCGGCAAATTACCGGTTTTTTATTGCCCCTCACCCTGGCCCTCTCTCCGGTGGGGAGAGGGAATCATTTTTTACTGCAAAGCAATACTCACTTTACCCACTCTCCCTCGCAGGGAGAGGGCTGGGGTGAGGGTGATCTGGCACGAAGCCTGCTTACTTCTGATCGATGATAAACAGGAGACAGTCATGATCCGATTCATGATGCGTTTGGGCGTTGCCGGCAGCTTGATTGTGCTGACCGCCTGCGCCAACGATTTACCGAAGCGTGACCCCAATTTTGCGGCAGTCCGGCCCGTTGCCACACCGGTTCCGGAACGCACTGACGGCGCGATTTACAACCCGCAGACCAATATTGTGCTTTTTGAGGATTACAAAGCGCGGCGGGTTGGCGATATTTTGACAGTGCGTCTGGAAGAACAAACCGACGCTGAAAAAGAAACCGAAACCGTGGTCAGCAAACAAAACGGCTACAACATGCAGAACCCGACCGTGTTTGGCACGCAGCCACAGTTCAGTTTGCCGGGTGGGTTGCCGCTGGCCAACACCAATGACAACAATCTGGCCTTTTCGCTCAATTCCAATACGGATTTTGAAGGCGAGGGCGAGAGTGAGCAAAACAACTTTTTGAGCGGCGATATCACCGTGTCGGTGGTTGAAGTATTAGCCAACGGCAACATGCTGGTTCGTGGTGAAAAGATCGTCACCATTAATCAGGGCAATGAATATGTTCGGTTGTCCGGGATGATCAGCCCGCGGGATATTGACGCCAATAATACGATTTCTTCCATACGTATTGCCGATGCACAGATTGCCTATACCGGTGATGGTGCAACGCAGGATGCCAATGTTATGGGTTGGTTAAGCCGATTTTTTGCCAGTGCGTTGATGCCTTTTTAAGTGAGCGTCCATATGAATATCAAATTGTGGTTGTTAATTGGCTTGATGGGCTTTTCTACCTGGGTGCAGGCTGAGCGTGTCAAAGATCTGGCATCGGTCGGCGGGGTGCGGAGTAACCAGCTGGTGGGCTATGGCCTGGTGGTCGGTTTGACCGGTACCGGTGATAAAACTCAGTTTCTGGCTTCAGGACAAACGCTGCGCAGTATGTTGCGTGAACTCGGGGAGACGTTGCCACCGGATGTGAATCCAAAAAGTAAAAATATTGCCGCGGTAATGGTGCATGCCGATTTACCGCCGTTTGCCAAGCCGGGTCAGACCATTGATATCACCGTTTCCTCATTGGGGGATGCCACCAGTTTACGCGGCGGCAGCCTGATCATGACACCGCTGAAAGGTGCCAATGGTGAGGTTTATGCCATGGCCCAGGGTAATCTGGTAGTTGGTGGTTTTGGCGCCGAAGCCGGTGATGGTTCGCGGGTGACGGTCAATGTGCCCAGTGCCGGCCGGATCCCCAATGGCGCAACCGTTGAGCGCACCGTCAACAATGCGCTGAATGTCGGTGATCATATTGTGCTGAATTTGCATCAGGCAGATTACACCACAGCCAGCCGGCTGGCCGAGGCGATTAATAAAGAACTGGGTGGTGGTATTGCCTATTCATTGGACGGCAGTTCGGTGCGGGTCAGTGCACCGCGCGATCCCAGCCAGCGGGTACCTTTTTTATCAGTGGTGGAAAATATTGAGCTCAGCCCCGGCGAAGCGGCCGCCAAAGTGGTGGTCAATTCTCGTAGCGGTACGGTGGTGATTGGTCAGAATGTCCGGGTCAGCCCGGCTGCAGTCACCCATGGCAACTTGTCAGTGACAATTGCCGCCAATCCTGAAGTCAGTCAGCCCAATGCCTTTTCACAAGGCCAAACCGTGGTCACTCCGAATTTTGATATCGAAATCAGCGAAGAAGACAGCCGGATGTTTTTGTTTGATCCGGGCGTGACGCTGGATGAAATTGTCCGCGCCGTGAATCAGGTCGGTGCGGCACCCGGCGATTTGGTGGCGATTCTTGAAGCCTTGGCTCAAGCCGGTGCGCTGCGTGCTGAACTGGTGGTTATCTGATGGCACTGGAACAAATTAACCACACATCGGTTGATTTCCATGGGCTTAACCAGCTGCGGGCATCAGCGTTGAAAGCTGAACAGCCGGATCAGACATTGCGTCAGGTTGCAGCACAGTTTGAATCTTTGTTTGTCAGCTTAATGCTGAAAAGCATGCGTCAGGCAGAACTCAGCGAAGGTATTTTTGATTCCGAGCAAAGCGATATGTATCGCGATATGGCCGATCAGCAGCTGGCGATGGATATGTCCGCAAGTGGTGGTTTAGGTCTGCAAGACATGATTATCCGCCAGTTGGGCGGTGATCCGGCGGCAGCCGATATGCCGATGGGCGGACAAACATTCAGTGCTGAGACCGTACAAACCTTGCCAAAACTGGTTGCACGGATCCGTGAATTAAAACCGGAAACACCGGTGCAGAGTGGCGCCGATGATAAACCCGCGGCGATAACCGCTGCAGAGCAAACCTCAGGCGTGCCATTGCCGGCCCGCTTTGATTCACCCGCTCAGTTTGTCGAAAAATTATGGCCGCTGGCTGAAAAAGCTGCCCGGCAAATCGGCGCGGCACCGGAAGCCATTATGGCCCAGGCAGCGCTGGAAACCGGTTGGGGCAAACATATCCTGCAGGATAAACAAGGCAGCAGCTTTAACCTTTTCAACATTAAAGCCGACAGCCGCTGGAACGGTGATTACACCAGCAGAAATGTACTCGAATACCGCAATGGTCAGCCGATTCAGGAGCAGTCAAGGTTTCGCAGCTACGACGATTATCAGCAAAGTTTTGATGATTATGTGCAGTTTCTGCAAAGCAATCCGCGTTACCAGAATGCTTTGCAACACGCCGGTAATCCGGAGCGTTTTGTCGAGCATTTGCATAAAGCCGGTTACGCCACCGATCCCCACTACGCCAGCAAACTGAAACGCATCATGCAGGGCGAAACGCTGGCCCAGAATGCCAATGGCTTTTAAC
>CAMPHB010000100.1 GCA_946885755.1 uncultured Methylophaga sp.
GGGTTATGCCTTTGCTAACGTTAATGCCGTGCCAGAGATTGATAAAGAAGCGCGTGAAGTAGATTTGACCTTTTTTGTCGATCCGGGCCGCCGGGCTTATGTTCGCCGGATCAATATTTCAGGTAACCGCAAAACTCGTGATGAAGTTTTGCGTCAGGAAATGCGTCAGCAGGAATCAGCCTGGATTGATACCGGTAAAGTTGAGCAATCACGTGAGCGGATTTCACGGCTGGGTTACTTTGAAGCGGTTAACGTTGAAACCATTCCGGTCACCGGTACCAGTGATCAGGTTGACCTGGACTTTGACGTCACCGAGACTGCTTCAGGTAGTGTTTCAGCGGGTATCGGTTTTTCGCAGTCAGACGGTATTATTTTTAATGCCAACCTGACTCAGCGTAACTTCCTGGGTAGTGGTAAGTTTATTCGTTTCGGTTTTAATAACAGCGATGTTAATACCTTGTATAGTTTTGGTTACACTAATCCATTTGCCACCATTGACGGTATCAGTCAGGGCTTTAATGCGTTTTACCGTGAAACCGATGCCCGTGAAGCCAACCTTGCTAACTACAGTACAGATACCTTAGGCGGTGATGTAAACTTTGGTATTCCCATTGCTGAAGAAGATCGCATCAGTCTGGCGCTGGGGTTTGAGCGTACAGAGCTTGATCTGCCCAATGACCGCCGCTTTATTGTGCCGCGTTATCAAGAGTTTATCGAGCGCGAAGGGGATACATTTACGGCTTTCCCGGTGACCATTGGCTGGACACGTGATTCACGGGATAATGCGTTGCTGCCAACGCGTGGTATGGAACAAAGTTTGAGTGCTGAGGTAGCGGTTCCGGGCGGCGATTTGCAATACTATAAGCTTCGTTACCGCAATACCTGGTTTACCCCAATTTCGGATGACTTAACGTTCTCTTTACGAACAGATCTCGGCTACGCTGATGGTTACGGTTCAACCGCTGAGTTACCATTTTTTGAAAACTTTTATGCGGGCGGTATCCGAAGCGTGCGGGGTTATCAGGCCAATACACTCGGTGTGAGAGAATTCACACCAAGCGGTGAAGATCAACCTATTGGCGGTAATATGCTGGTAACTGGTGGTGCGGAAGTTATTTTCCCGATGCCGTTCTTTAAGAAAACTTTACGCTCTGTTCGTCTCAGTACTTTTATCGATTTCGGTAACGTATATGATGTTGATCAAAGTTTTGATGCAAGTTTATTGCGTTATTCGACCGGTGTGTCGGCTATCTGGATTTCACCGTTCGGTGCCATGTCGTTCAGTATCGCGGCACCACTTAATGCACAAAGTGGTGATGAAAAAGAAGCATTCCAGTTCTCGCTGGGGTCAACATTTTAGTTAATCAATCTGGAGTTGAATGTGAATACAGTTAAAGTAATCTTGGTATCACTGGCCCTGCTGGCTGCCAGTCCCGCCAGTTTTGCTAATGATTTGAAAATCGGTGTCGTCAATGCCAGCCGGATTCTGGATCAGTCACCACAAAAAGATCGTGCTTTGGAACGACTTGAAAAAGAGTTTTCTGCACGCAGTAAATCGCTGGAAGCCCAGGCTCGTGCACTGCGCACCGCACAAGAAAAATTACAAAAAGATGCTGCGATCCTCAGTGCAGATGAGCGTGAAGCACAAGAGCGTAAGATCATTAACGATCAGCGTGAACTGAAACGCCTGCAAGAAGAATACAGTGAAGACTTGTCGATTCGTCGTAATGAAGAGTTACGCAAACTGGAAGAAGAAATCGCGGAAACAATTGTTTCAATTGCCAAAGCTGAAAATTATGATCTGGTGCTGTATCAGGGTGTTATTTTTGCCAGTGATAAAGCCGATTTGACCAGCAAAGTGCTGGAACAATTGAAAGCCAGATAATACTGCGTGGTCTGGACATTATCGGCACTGGCAGAACAGGTTAATGGCCGACTGATTGGTGCAGCTGATTACCCGATAAAAACCGTCGGCACACTGCAAAACGCAGGTGCCGATGCCATCAGCTTTCTTGCTAACAGCAAATATCGAAAGTTTCTGAAAACAACTCGCGCTGGGGCGGTCATTGTGTCCGCGTCAGACAGTGACATGCTGACTGGCAATGCCATTATTGTCGATGATGCTTATGTTGCCTATGCCAAAATTGCTGCCTTGTTACATCCGCAAAGTGCGGTTGCAGAACCTGGCATTCATCCCTCATCGGTTATTGATAAAAGCGCAATCATTGATGCGACGGCTGCAATTGGCCCGCAATGTTTTATCGCAGCGGGCGTTAAAATTGCTGGCAATGTGCAAATTGGTCCCGGTTGTATTATCGAACGTGATGTGTCAATTGATGCAGGGACAATTCTGGTTGCTAGGGTAACTTTGTGTCGTGGTGTTCGCATTGGTCAGCGCGCCATGATTCATCCGGGCGTTGTCATTGGTGCTGATGGTTTTGGTATTGCACTAAACCAAGGCCAATGGCTGAGAGTGCCGCAGCTTGGTAGCGTACAAATTGGCCATGATGTGGATATTGGTGCTAACACGACCATTGACCGCGGTGCGATTGACGATACTGTTATCGGCAACGGCGTCAAACTCGATAATCAGATCCAAATTGGTCATAACGTAGTAATTGGTGAACACACCGTCATCGCTGGTTGTGTCGGCATCGCCGGTAGTACGCATGTTGGCAGCCATTGCGCGATTGGCGGCGCTACGGCTATGGCTGGCCATATTGAAATCTGTGATGGTGTACAGCTGACCGGCATGAGTATGGTCACAAAATCGATTACTGAGCCGGGAACCTATTCTTCTGGGATCCCTGTTGAGCCAACTCGTGAATGGCATAAAAATGTCATCCGTTACCGGCAAATGGATAAGTTGCAGGAACGTGTTAAAGCCCTCGAAGCACAGCTTGCCGAAAAGTGAAGTGATTCTCTCAGGCTTTACCGTTGTGGCCTGTGCCAGTAAGATTACGCGGATGTGACAACGCATAGATGCAAGGAAAATCAGTTTGAACACCATTGATATACATGAAATTCAGCGCTTGCTGCCGCATCGCTATCCTTTTTTGCTGATTGACCGGGTTATCGAGTTTGTCCCTGGTGAGCATCTGGTTGGCATTAAAAACATTACTTTTAATGAGCCGCAATTTACCGGTCATTTCCCGCAACGTGTGATTATGCCGGGTGTGCTGATTCTTGAAGCACTTGCCCAGGCGACTGGGCTGTTGGCTTTTAAAACGGCTGATCATATCCGTTCTGACGAAGCGCTTTATTATCTGGCGGGAATTGATAATGCCCGTTTTAAAAAACCCGTTGAGCCGGGCGATCAGCTACGACTTGAAGTCAAACTGATTAAAAATAAGCGTAATTTATGGAAGTTCAGTGGTGAAGCCAGTGTTGACGGTGAAGTTGTCGTCAGTGCTGACATCATGTGTGTTAATCAAGAAATGCCATCGTGATTCATCCAACCGCTCTTATTGATGCTAAAGCCCGACTCGCTGATGATGTAAAAGTGGGCCCCTACAGCATTATCGGCCCGGATGTGGAGATTGCCGCAGGCTGTGAAATTGCATCGCATGTCGTTGTTGAAGGCCCAACCCGCATTGGCAAAAACAACCGTATTTTTCAGTTTGCATCTATTGGTGCCGAGCCTCAGGATAAAAAATACGGCGGTGAAGCCACGCTGCTGGAAATTGGTGATAATAACCTCATCCGTGAGTCAGTCACTATTAACCGTGGCACCAGCCAGGGTGGCGGTATTACCAAAATTGGCGACAATAACTGGATCATGGCTTATGTACACATCGCCCATGACTGCATTATTGGTAACGATAATATTTTTGCAAATAATGCCTCGTTAGCAGGGCATGTGATTATTGATGACTACGTTATTCTGGGCGGTTTTACCCTGGTTAGTCAGTTCAACAGTTTAGGTGCACATGCTTTCAGTGCCATGGGCAGCGTTATTTCCCGAAATGTACCGCCTTATGTGTTGGTATCAGGTCATATGGCGGAACCTATAGGCGTTAATGTTGAAGGTCTGAAACGCCGTGGTTTTAGTGAGATGCAGATCCGTAATATTCGTCAAGCTTATAAGTTGATTTATCGCAGTGGTCTGCGCCTCGAAGACGCTCGTAACAAGTTGGATATGATTGAACAGGAAGCGAATGAACTTGCCTGTTTTATGGCTTTTTTGGATAACCAGAAAGGCGGCATTATCCGCTGAGAGCAGCGGATAATGCTCAGGGCTTTTTTATCTTCCATATCCACCACTGCTGGTGGTTATTTTTTGTGTCCGGCAAGGCGGAAACCGCGCATTGTAGTTATTCTACATAAGCGATTGACAACGCAGTCGGGCGCAAAAATAGTCCCAGCCCTTCGGGTTGTGGCTGAAAAAGCGCCACTCTGCGTTGCTCGTTGTTTGTTTAGAATAACTAAACGGCTCACCTCGCGCCTTAATTGACGCTTTTTCAGCTCACAACAGTGGCGGAGATGAAAGATAAACAAGCCCATGTGTTATTGACTGATTAGGTCGCGCAAGGTTTCTGGGAAGGTTAAGGTTAGATTAGCCCAATGCCTGACGCTGTTGCGTCAGTTGTGACAGCGCTTGTTCCAGTTCTGCCAGTTTGTCACGTTCTTTGGCAACGACATCCGCCGGTGCTTTGGCAACATAGTTTTCGTTACTGAGTTTGCCGGCTGATTGTTTGATAATTTTATCGAGCTTGGCGATTTCTTTATCAAGGCGGGCGATTTCAGCGTCTTTATCGATCAGGCCTTCCAGTGGAATCAGTATCTCCATTTTGCCAACCAGCGCCGTGGCGGCAGCCGGCGCTTCACCGGTCAGGAGTTCAATAGACTCAAGATTGGCGAGCTTGCTGATAAAGTCGCGGTTTTGTTGCAGGCGCTGCTGATCCAAATCTGCGGCATCTTTAAGCAGCACCGGCAGGGCTTTTTTCGGGGCAATATTCATTTGCGAGCGAATCGAGCGGATACCGGTAATAAATTGCATCACCCATTCCATTTCGGCGACCGCTGTTGTGTCAATTTTGCTGTCATCCGCGGCCGGATAGGGCTGATTAATGATGGTGTCGCCGGATTTGCCGGCAAGCGGCGCGATGGTCTGCCAGATCTCTTCCGTAATAAACGGCATGATCGGATGCGCCAGTCTTAAAGTCGCTTCCAGCACCCTTACCAAGGTCCGGCGGGTACCGCGTTTGGCGGCATCGCTGGCACTGTCGCTGTTTAATACTGGTTTGGAGAGCTCTAAATACCAGTCGCAGTAGTTATCCCAGACAAATTCATAAATTGCCTGTGCGGCCAGATCAAAGCGGTAGCTGTCGATGGCTTTAGTGACGGTCTGTTCGGTTTGCTGTAGTAGTGAAATGATCCAGCGATCAGCAAGGCTCAGTTCAACTTCATTGTTCTCAACTCCGGTGTCCTGACCTTCGGTATTCATCAATACATAACGGGCGGCATTCCACAGTTTGTTGCAAAAATTCCGGTAACCGGCGATGCGGTTCATATCAAAATTAATATCGCGGCCGGTGGTCGCCAGCGAGGCAAAAGTAAAACGCAGCGCATCGGTGCCGTGCGGTGCGATGCCTTCAGGAAACTCTTTGCGGGTGGCTTTTTCGATTTTGGCGGCCAGCTGTGGTT
>CAMPHB010000101.1 GCA_946885755.1 uncultured Methylophaga sp.
GGTTGCTGCTGACAAATACCAATCGCTGCCTGCATCCGGGCCAGCGGGGAACGCAGTTCATGAGACACATCGTGCAGTAAGTTGCGCTGCGCGCTGACTAGTTGTTCCAGTTTGGCCGTCATCACATCAAAATTATGGCCAAGCTCTGCCAGTTCATCTTTACGACGACCCATTGCCGGACTGACGCGGGTAGATAAATCACCGGCAGCAACGGCTGAAAAACCACGGCGTAAATGACGGATCGGCTGGGTAAACCACCAGGCTAGCAGCGCACTGAATAACAGTCCGCTTAATATTCCGGCCGTCAGTAACAACAATACCGGCTGCGGCTTAGGTTTGGCCGGTTTGGCTGGGGTGGCTTCCAGCGGCTGCACTAAATTATGCGGGATAAACAGCAACACCTGGCCGCCATCGGTCAGGTTAATTTGCCGGATAGAGCGCAGCTGCGGAATATCATCAAACAACTGGCGGATAGCAATGCGCTGATCGGCAGGTAGTGGCCGGTCTAGCAACTCCTGATTGGCATCATCCAGCGCATAGACTTCAGGGTTGCCGAGTTTTAGTTGATCATTAAGAAAATCAATTAGCGGCTGCCGGCCACCGTATTGGGCAATGTCAGCAGCATCGGAGACCAGCCAGGCGGCTTGCCGGCCGAGTTGCACCGGTGCGTTGGCAACTTGCTGGTTAAATTGTTTTTGCCGCAGCCACATGGCGCTGCCGACGGCCAGGCTGGCAACCAGCAGCGCCAGTAAGAAAGCAAAAAAGAATTTCCAGAATAAGCGGCCCATGAGGTTTCCTATTTGATCAACTGGTAGCCTTTGCCACGCACCGTCTGAATATAAGCATGACCATCCTGCTGGGCACCCAGTTTGTGGCGGATACTGCTCATATGCACATCAATACTGCGGTCAAACCGTGCCAGAGGCCGGCCCAGCGCAATTTCTGACAAGGTATTTTTATCAACTACCTGGCCGGCATGACGGGCCAGTGTTTCCAATAAACTGAATTCGGTGCTGGTCAGTTCTAACTGCTTATCAAACCAGGTGGCTTTGCGCTGTTGCGGCCACAGTTGTAACGGGCCGGTTTGCACACATTGGGTTTCGGTCTGCTGGCTGCCATGTTCACTGCGCCGCAGAATGGCTTTAATGCGGGCAATCAATTCGCGCGGTGTACAGGGCTTTGGCACATAATCATCGGCACCGTTTTCAAGTCCCAGAATCCGATCGACATCATCGCCTTTGGCGGTAAACATCAGCACCGGCACATTGCTTTCGGCACGCAGCGCGCTGAGCACCTGATTACCGGTCAGATCCGGCAGCATGACATCAAGAATCACCATATCGAAGTTACCGGACAGCGCCTGATCAAGACCGCTCTGGCCGGTAAAACAGGTGGTGACATCAAATTTTTCCTCGCGCAGATAGTCCTCAAACAGGCCGGCAAGAATTTCATCATCATCTATGATCAGTACATGGGTCATTGCAGTCTCTCAGCAAAGTTTCGGTTTATGATAAGTATTTGTCAGCTAAAGCCCAATTGATAATGGCGTTATTTACCTGAATTTACACGATAAAACGCCCATTTACAGTGATTAATTGAATACTGTCGTCAAGGTCAAACCATCAGTTTTTGCTGATGGCAGACTGAATTAACCAAACAAGGAAACGACGATGCGTAAATATTTAATACCACTGGCCATATTACCGGCGCTGGCACTCACCACACCATTACTGGCCCATGACCATGATAAAGATGGTGAAAAAGACAGTTGCGAACATAAACAGCACCATAAAAAATCCGGCTACAGCCATAAAATGGTGGATGAGCTGAATTTAACGGACGATCAAAAAACACAAATCAAAGCGCTGAAAAAAGCTTACTGGCAGGAAAATCGTGAGGCCATGAAAGCCGGCTGGCAATCACGTAAAGCCATGATGCAATTAAGCTATGCCGAGTCGGTTGATCAGGCCAGACTGGACAGCCTTATCGCGGAGTCAACCGATGCTTATGCAACAAAACTTGCTGAAAAAGCCGAACTGAACAGTGCGGTGTTTAACGTACTGACCACTGAGCAACAACAGCAGCTGCAACAAAAAATGGCCGAAGCTCAGGCCAAACGTGACGCCCGTAAAAGCAATTAATTACTGAAGTTTAACCGTAAAAAAGCCATTCTTCGGAAT
This sequence comes from uncultured Methylophaga sp., assembly GCA_946885755.1. The sequence continues at coordinate 2,181 of CAMPHB010000101.1, forward strand.
GGCTTTTTTATTTGGGGCACTTTTGCCTCAGCATTGCAATCACTGGCTGACTGTCGGGGCGGACATTACGCCAGATATAAAAGGCTTCGGCTGCTTGCTCAACCAACATGCCCAAGCCATCAAATGCCTGTTTTACACCCTGCTGTTTGGCCCAATGCACAAATGCCGTGTCTTTGTCACCGTACATCATGTCGTAGCAGGCAGCATCCGGCGCTAATACTTCAGGTGCGATCGGCGGCACTTCACCCTGTAAACTGGCGGCCGTGGCATTGATCAGTAAATCAAACTGACCATCGATATCCTGCCAGCCACCGCCCTTGACTTCACCGAGATCACTAAAGTCATAAGCCAGAGCCACGGCTTTTTGGGCTGTGCGATTAGCAATAAACAATCGCTGCGGTTGCTGTGACAACAGTGGTTCAATCACACCACGCGAAGCCCCGCCAGCACCAAGTAATAAAATGCGTTTGCCTTTAATCGTTAACTGATGGTTTTCCAGCAAATCCCGACACAGGCCAATGCCATCGGTATTATCTCCGAATAAATGCCCGTCATGACTGATAACCACGATGTTGACGGCGCCGGCGCGCTGCGCCCGTTCGCTGAGATCGTCAATCAGCGACCACATGGTTTCTTTGAAAGGCACTGTCACATTGAGACCTTTCAGTTTCAGCGCATCATGCAATTGCTGAATTTGTCCGGCGACATCATCGGGATAAATATCAATAGCCCGATATTCCAATGATTGTCCGGTTTGCCGAGCGAAGGCCTGATGAATTTTCGGTGATTTACTATGACTGATAGGGTGGCCAATCACGGCATATTGATCAGTCATAATCACCTCGCAGCGTCTGTGCCACTTGTTTGGCAAAGTAAGTCAAGATGCCGTCAGCGCCGGCACGTTTGCAAGCCAGCAAGCTCTCGATGATTACATCTTCCGCCAGCCAGCCATTTTTGATAGCTGCTTGCAGCATGGCATATTCGCCGCTGACCTGATAGACAAATGTTGGTTTCTGAAATGTTTGTTTGACGCGATATAAGACATCCAGATACGGCATGCCCGGTTTAACCATGACCATATCCGCGCCTTCCTGAATATCCAGCGCCACTTCATGCAGGGCTTCATCACTATTGGCCGGGTCCATCTGGTAGCTGAATTTATTACCGCCACCGAGATTACCGGCACTGCCAACGGCATCGCGAAACGGCCCGTAAAAACTGGAGGCATATTTGGCAGAATAGGCCATGATCTTTGTATGGATGAAACCGGCCTGTTCCAATGCATCACGAATTGCACCAATACGGCCATCCATCATATCGGAAGGGGCCACTACATCCGCACCCGCCTCGGCATGAGACAGTGCCTGTTTAACCAGCACTGCAACGGTTTCATCATTGATAATGTAACCATCGTCATCAATCAGGCCATCCTGACCATGGGTGGTAAACGGATCCAGTGCCACATCGGTCATAATGCCCAGCTGTGGAAACTCGGCTTTTATCGCCCGTACAGCACGTTGCGCCAGACCTTGCGGGTTAAAGGCTTCGGCAGCATCCAGTGATTTTTTATCCAGTGGTGTGACGGGAAACAAGGCCAGCATCGGAATACCCAGTTCGACCGCAATGGCCGCTTCTTTGAGCAGCAGATCAATACTCAGGCGTTCAACACCGGGCATAGACTGCACGGCCTGACGCTGGTTGTTGCCTTCCAGAACAAATAACGGGTAAATCAAATCATCAACGGTCAGCTGATGTTCACGCATCAGACGTCTGGAAAAATCATCTTTGCGCATTCGCCGCGGCCGCTGCCGCGGATAAGCCGCCAAATCAAAATACTGCCGGGTCATAAGTTTCGCCAAATCGTTAAGCTGCGCTTCATACTACCGCCGGGCGCGGCGCTTGTCATCGTTTTTGGCGTGGACGCACTACAGGTAGTTGCGCTAAAATTACGAAGATTTTGTCCGGGGAGAACGTCAAGTTTGCCCCTGTTTTTTTATCAGGTGGAGGTTCCCTTTGCGTACAGCGGCGCTACTAGCTCTTGAGGATGGCACGGTCTTTCACGGCGAATCAATTGGCGCTGTGGGACAATCTGTAGGTGAGGTGGTGTTTAACACGGCCATGACCGGTTATCAGGAAATCCTGACCGATCCATCTTATTGTCGGCAAATCGTCACCCTGACGTATCCGCATATTGGCAATGTCGGGGTCAACAAAGATGACGAAGAATCAGATGAAATTTATTGCAGCGGTCTGATTATTCGCGAATTGTCTCCGGTGGTCTCCAGCTGGCGCGGTGAAGCGGCGCTGGATAAATATCTGGAACGCCACAATGTCGTCGGTCTGGCCGGTATCGATACCCGCAAACTGACACGTTTGTTGCGTGAAAAGGGCGCGCAGAAAGGCTGCATTGTGGCCGGTGACAACATTGACGTTAATGCGGCGATTGAAGCGGCACGCGGTTTTGCCGGCCTGAAAGGTATGGATCTGGCAAAAGAAGTCAGTACCAAAAGCCCTTATGAGTGGACCGAGACGACCTGGCAGCTGGATGGCCAACCACGTCAGGCAGAGCAGCGTTTTCATGTGGTGGCTTATGATTTCGGTGCCAAGAAAAATATTCTGCGCATGCTGGTTGAGCGCGGTTGCAAACTGACGGTCGTACCGGCGCAGACACCTGCAGAAGAGGTGCTGGCGATGAATCCGGATGGTGTGTTCTTGTCCAACGGCCCCGGCGATCCGGAGCCTTGTGATTATGCGATTAAAGCCATTCAGACGTTTCTGGATAAAGAGTTGCCAGTGTTCGGTATTTGTCTTGGCCACCAGTTGCTGGGATTGGCCTGTGGCGCGAAAACCGAAAAAATGAAATTCGGTCATCATGGTGCTAACCATCCGGTACAGGAAATGCTGGCGGGACTGGTGATGATCACTAGCCAGAATCACAGTTTTGCCGTGGATGAGAAGACACTGCCAGATGAACTGGAAACCACCCACCGCTCATTATTTGACGGCACCTTGCAGGGCATTCATCACAAAACCAAACCGGCTTTCAGTTTTCAGGGTCACCCTGAAGCCAGCCCCGGCCCGCAGGATGCCGCGCCTTTATTCGATCACTTTATCGACCTACTCGAACAAGCGACAGGTAAATAACACACGATGGCTAAACGTACAGATATTCAAAGCATTCTGATTCTCGGTGCCGGTCCGATTGTTATCGGTCAGGCCTGTGAATTCGACTACTCCGGCGCGCAAGCCTGTAAAGCGCTGCGTGAAGAAGGCTATCGGGTCATTCTGGTCAACTCCAATCCGGCCACCATCATGACCGATCCGAATATGGCTGATGCGACTTATATCGAGCCGGTCACCTGGCAGGCCGTCAGCAAAGTCATTGAAGCCGAAAAACCGGATGCTATTCTGCCGACCATGGGCGGTCAGACCGCACTGAACTGT
>CAMPHB010000102.1 GCA_946885755.1 uncultured Methylophaga sp.
TGACTTAAGCAAAGCGGTACCGGCCATTGTTGAGACCAAAAACTATCTCGACAGCAACAAAAAAATTCTGTTGGCCGGTATGGAGCATCTTGACGAACGTTACGTCAAAGCCGTTGATTACAGTACCAAAGCGCCTCGCAGCGTTGCGCCAAAAATGGTGCTGTTGATTGATATTGTCGGAGATGATGAAAATGCTGTAGCGGAAGCCTGCTCTGAAGTAGTGCGGCTGGCCAATGCGCGTGACGGTGAGGGCTTTATTGCCGTCAGCCCTGAGGCCCGCGCCAGATTCTGGGCGGATCGGGCGCGTACCGCAGCTATTGCCAAACACACCAATGCCTTCAAAATTAACGAAGACGTGGTGATTCCGCTGGAACGTTTGTCGGAATATAACGATGGCATTGAGCGTATCAATATCGTCCAATCAACCCGCAATAAGCTGCAAACCGCCGATGCGGTGCTGACTTGTTTAACAAATCAGCCGAAAGAGCTGAAACAGACTGTTAAAAAGCTCGATGACAGCGCTGAAAACGATGCCATTTTGCAATCCAAAATCGACACTGCCTGTGAACATTTGCAGGTTGTTAAAGCCCGCTGGCAGCGGCTGCTGGATAGTTTGGATACACCAGCTGGTGAGCTGTTTGATTTATTGTCTGACGATGCTAAATCAGCGGTTCAGGACGGTGATACCTTATTCCGCGTATTACAGCGCCGGGATTTGCGGATATCCTATCGGCATGAAGTCGAAAAACCACTGAAAGAACTGTTTCAGGGACAGGCACTGGAAGCACTGCGTAACAAGCTGGATGAAGTCCATGCCGAAAACCGTTCCAGCCGCTTGTTTGTTGCGACGCATATGCATGCCGGTGACGGTAATGTGCATACTAATATTCCGGTCAATTCCAACGACTACCAGATGATGCACGAAGCTGAGCGCATCGTTGATCAGGTGATGGCGCTGGCTGACAAACTGGGCGGTGTCATTTCCGGTGAACATGGTATCGGCCTGACCAAAATGCAGTATCTGGATAAAGCCACCATTGATGCGTTTGCCGGCTACAAACAAAAAGTTGACCCGCATGGCCGCTTTAATGCCGGTAAGTTGCTGGCTGGCTCGGGTCTGGATAAAGCTTATACGCCGTCTTTAAGGTTATTGCAGCAGGAAGCACTGATTCTGGAAGCCAGTGAACTTGGCGAAATCAATAACGACATCAAGGACTGCCTGCGTTGCGGTAAATGTAAACCCGAATGTACCACCCATGTGCCACGGGCGAATTTACTGTATTCACCGCGCGACAAGATCCTCGGCACCGGGCTTATCATGGAAGCGTTCCTCTATGAGGAGCAGACCCGGCGCGGTATTTCCGTGCGGCATTTTGATGAGATGAACGATGTGGCTGATCACTGCACTATCTGCCATCGCTGTCTGAATCCGTGCCCGGTGAATATCGACTTTGGTGATGTCACCATGAAGATGCGCGCCGTGCTGAAAAAACAAGGCAAACGTAATGTCAGCCTCGGCACCATGAGTGCGATGGCTTATTTGAACGCCAAAGATCCGCTGACCGTGAAAATCATGCACAAAACCTTGGTGCAGATGGGGGCCAAAGCCCAGCGGCTAGCCCATGGTGCGGCCAAATATATGGGACTGCTGGCCAACAGCAAGAAAAAACGGCCATTACCGACCACCGGTAAAACACCGATTCAGGAACAGGTAGTGCATTTTGTTAAAAAGCCGATGCCGGGCAATCTGCCGACGCAAACCACGCGCGGTATGCTGGGGCTGGAAGATGACAAAATGGTGCCGATCCTGCGTGATCCGCATAAGGTGAATGAAGAATCAGATGCGGTGTTTTATTTCCCGGGTTGTGGTTCTGAGCGGTTGTTCAGTCAGGTTGGTTTAGCGACGCTGGCAATGCTCTATGAAGTCGGCGCTGAAACGGTGTTGCCGCCCGGTTATCTTTGCTGCGGTTATCCGCAGGCATCAATTGGCGATGATGCCAAAGCCACTTCGATTTCCACCGGTAACCGCGTGTTGTTTCATCGGGTAGCCAATACGCTGAACTATATGGATATCAAGACGGTGATTGTCTCCTGCGGTACCTGTATGGATCAGCTGCTGAAATATGAATTTGAGCAGATTTTCCCGGGCTGTCGTTTGCTGGATATTCACGAATACCTGATGGAAAAAGGTGTGCGTATGGAAGGTGTTGACGGGGTGCAATATATGTATCACGACCCGTGTCATACGCCGATGAAAACCTATAAACCGACTTCGGTTGCGTCAACTTTGCTGGGTCAGGATGTGCCGCTTAATGATCGCTGCTGCGGTGAGGCTGGAACCTTCGCAGTAGCTCGGCCGGATATTGCCACGCAGGTGCGTTTCCGTAAGGAAGAGGAAATCACCAAAGGCATTATGGAGTTGACTGGTCAGGAAAAAGCCAAAAACGGCAATGTGAAAATGCTGACATCCTGTCCGGCCTGCCAGCAGGGTCTGTCACGTTACAGTGAAGATACCGGTATTGAGACCGATTATATTGTCGTTGAAGTTGCCAAACATGTGCTTGGCGATAACTGGCATACCCGTTTTATCGACAATGCTAAAGCCGGTGGTATTGAGCGGGTATTGCTGTAAACCAATTCGGGCAGCTGTTTTTACACGGCTGCCCGTTTTTTATTTGGGGCTTAACGGCTCACCAGCAAAGCTGATGCCATCCCAGCCATGTTTGAGAAAATGGCGGATATTCTGATGGTCATCACCTTTCGGATTTAACAACACGTCCTGCCGGTAATAATCGCCGAAGCAGGCCAGTGTGTGGGCTTCGTTGAGATCCTGATGCAAACCGAAGGCAAAAATTTTGCATGAACCGTTGTTTTGGCCGGCGGCATTATCGAGGCCGGCATTTTTAAAAGCGGTCGGCGTGAAATCATAATAAGCATCAATAACAGCCATGGTATCGGCAAAACTGATAGCGGCCGGATCATCAGTTAACTTGGCAAGAAAAGTCGCTAAATCCATCAAAAACTCCAAAAATCAGGAAAAAAACCGGGTAAATTCATCAACTGCGATACGCTCGGTGCGGTATTGGTTAACCGGCGCATCAACAGCTTCGTAACCCAGCGCCAGGCCGCAAACCAATTGGCTGTCAGCCGGATAACCGAGCTTGGTTTTAACGATCTCCGGGTATTCGGCCAATGCCGCTTGCGGACAGGTCGCCAGCCCTTGTTCGGTAGCTGCCAGCATCAGCGATTGTAAAAACAGCCCCAGATCCAGATAAGAGCCGGTTTGCATGGCTTTATCGAGAAAAAACAGCAGCATCACCGGCGCATCAAAGGCGCGATAATTGGCAGCCCATTGGGCTTTTTGTGCCGCTTTATCACCGCGCTCGATATTCAGGCTTTGATACAACTGCAAACCACAGCGCCGCCGCCTGTCAATATAAGGCGGCTGCCAGTCAGTCGGATAATACGCATAATCCGGCGTTGATTTTTCGCCGTTTTCAAAAGCGCTGACCAGCGCATCGGCCAAATGCTGTTTGCTAGTGCCGGTTAACACCGCCACCTGCCACGGCTGGGTATTGGCACCGGAAGGCGCCAGCCGGGCGATACTCAGTAATTCTGTAATGGTTTCCTGCGCCACCGGTTTATCAAGAAAAGCACGGGTACTGTGACGGGTGGTCAGTAAATCTTTAATCGTCATATTTGGGCTCGGCTTCTTTAAGATGCAGCACAAAGCCTATCATGACGCTTGCCAAGGCCAGTAATGCCAGCTGATAAGGCCACTGCCCCCAGAGCAGACCAATCGAAAAACTAAAAGCAATCACCAGCATGGCTACCGCCTGATATTTGGTGCGGCGGCGTACCGTTTTGGTTTGATCCCATTGTTGCAGTGGCGGGCCGATCCAGCGATTAGTAATCAGCATTTTATGAAAACGCGGTGAGGTCTCGGCAAAACAGGCCAAAGCCAGGATCATAAAAGGTGTGGTCGGCACTACCGGCAACAGTGCGCCAATCAGCCCGAGAATGACACAAAGCCAGCCACAGCAAAAAATCACATAGTGTTTTATCTTAGCCTGCATCAGCGGATTCAAACCTAATCAATATTAATGTTGTTGTGCGCTATCTAAAACCGGTGAATGCGCATAGACTGCAAAACAGGGCGCATTATACCTTGCCTATGTACCGGTTTTGGGTGACTGAACAGATTTACGATGTTCTGCGCTAACAGGTCAGGACCATCAGCTAAGGATGCTGACTATGTCGCCATGGAGTTTGTTGCAACGTCTAAGATTCACTATCCGTGTGACCGTTATTGGTGTGTTTTTGCTGATAACGTCGTTATCAGTGATAGCGGCTATCAGCCTGCAATATTATTTCAGCCGGGATTTGGCCAGCGATGCCGAACTGGCTATTTATCAGCAAACGGCGAATGTCACCAAAGACTATTTAGCAGCAGCGGACAGTAAAGCCACCAACGCGGCAGAGGTGCTCGGCCAATATCCTGACTTAATTGACGGTAACTGGATCCGCCCGGGCGCTCGGCAGGTGTTTGCTGAGCTGATGCAGGAAACTCCTCTGTTTTATGCCATTTATATCGGTTTTGCCGATGGCAGTTTTTACGAGCTTATCAACCTCGAAACCCATCCTATCGTCCGCCGGCAATTACAGGCGGCACCACAAGATCGCTGGGTCGTCTTAACGGTCACAGGCGATGCGGATCAAAAACAACGCCGCTTTGATTATTTTGATGCCGACTTCAATTTACGGGTCAGCCGCAGCGAAAACACCGATTATGATCCGCGCCAGCGGCCATGGTTTACCAATGCCGGCAGCGATGTAGTCAGTAAAACCGATCCCTATTTATTTCAGCACTTGCAGGCGCCGGGACAAACCTATTCAACCAGGCTGGCAGGACAACAAGCTGTTTTGGCAGTAGATATTACGCTGTCGGCCTTATCTGACTTTTTGCTGACCCAGCCGGTTGCCAATGGCAGCGAAATTTATCTGTTCCAGCAGGATGGCAGTTTGATCGCTTCCAATCAGGGCGCCGATAACAGCGGCGAATTACCGCCGGTGATGCCATTGACACTCAGTGACTCGGCACTGGAAGTTGTTCAGCAATCGCCGTCTTTATTGGTCTCAAATGAACTGGACTGGCCACCGATAGATTTTGCAGTATCGGGGCAGCCTTATGGTTATGCCATTGATTTACTGCGTTTGTTGGCGCAGATGATCGGTGTTGAGCTGCAATTTGTGAATGGACTGTCGTGGGCGGATTTAGTTAAACAATTCAAAGCCGGCCAACTGGATGTGCTGCAACCATTGTCAGATTCAGCGGAAAATCTGCAGCTTGGAGCGCTGAGTCAGGAGTTTCTTGATTTATCCTATGGTGTGTTGACGCTGCCGGAAAACAAGCCGGTCAGCCGTATCAGTGAGCTTAATGGCAAAACCGTTGCAATCCCGCGCGGCTGGTCGATTATCGACACTTTAAAAGCGCAATTTCCGGCCATCAATGTGCTGGAGGTTAATGATGTGGCAGCAATGTTTGCCGCTGTCAAAAATCGTGAGGCGGATGCCGGCCTCGATAATACGGCGATTTTGCAATACACTCAGCGGCA
>CAMPHB010000103.1 GCA_946885755.1 uncultured Methylophaga sp.
CGATGGAAGAAGGTTTACGTTTTGCTATTCGTGAAGGCGGCCGCACTGTTGGTGCCGGTGTCGTTAGTAAAATCACTGAGTAATAAAAATGGCTGCAACTCAAACTATTAGAATCCGGCTGAAATCTTTCGATCATCGTTTGATCGATCAATCAGCAAAAGAAATCGTAGAAACTGCGAAGCGTACTGGTGCGCGTATTAATGGGCCAATCCCATTGCCGACCAAAAAAGAGCGTTTCACAATTTTGGTTTCTCCACACGTCAATAAAGATGCCCGTGATCAGTACGAGATTCGTACCCACAAGCGTCTTATGGATATTGTTGAGCCAACTGAGAAAACAGTTGATGCTCTGATGAAACTGGATCTCGCCGCTGGCGTTGATGTCCAGATCAAGTTGAATTAAGAGGGGTTGGGTCATGACAATCGGACTCATCGGTCGTAAACGTGGTATGACACGCATCTTTTCTGAAGATGGTGTTTCAACACCGGTTACGGTAATTGAAGTAGAGCCAAACCGTATCAGTCAGCTGAAAACAGCTGATGCTGATGGTTATAACGCTATTCAGGTAACTGTTGGTGCACGCAAAGCGTCACGAGTCAGTAAGCCAGAAGCCGGCCATTTTGCTAAAGCTGAAGCAGCAGCTGGTCGTAAGGTTTGTGAATTCCGTGTTGAAGCACTGGACAGTTACGAAGTTGGCTCGGAAATCAAAGTTGATCTGTTTGAGGCAGGTCAAAAGATTGATGTTTCAGGTCTAACCAAAGGTAAAGGCTTTGCCGGCGTTGTAAAACGTTATGGTTTCGGCGGTGGTGATGCTACCCACGGTAACTCGCTGTCACATCGTGCGCCGGGTTCTATCGGCCAGTGTCAAACGCCAGGCCGTGTATTTAAAGGCAAAAAAATGGCAGGTCATATGGGTGACAAACAACGCACTCTGCAAAACCTGTCTGTCGTCAGAGTCGATGCGGAACGCAATCTGCTGTTGGTCAAAGGCTCTGTGCCTGGTGCGACCGGTAGCAATGTTGTGGTTCGTCCGGCTGTGAAAGCCTAAAGATTCTGAGGGGAATAAAAGTGGATCTTCAGTTACATTCATTTGACGGCAAGAAAAAAGCAGGAAACATCACGGTTTCTGACGCATTGCTTGACCGCGAATACAACGAATCTCTGGTGCATCAGGTCGTTACAGCTTATATGGCCGGTGGCCGCGCTGGTACCCATGCCCAGAAAACCCGCAGCGAAGTTAGCGGCGGCGGTAGAAAGCCTTTTTCACAAAAAGGCAGTGGCCGTGCGCGTGCTGGTACTATCCGTAGCCCTTTGTGGCGTAGTGGTGGTGTCACGTTTGCGGCAAAAAACCGTGACTACAGCCAAAAAGTTAACCGCAAGATGTATCGCAACGCGATTTCATCCATCTTGTCAGAGCTGCGTCGTAATGATGCGCTGATTGTTGTAGACAAGGTTGATCTGGATAGCCCAAAAACCAAAGATTTGTTGGCCAAAACCAGCAAGTTGGGTGTCAGCAATGCCTTGATCGTCACCGAAAATGCCGCTGGTAATCTGGCGCTGGCTTCACGCAATCTGTATGACATTGCTGCCACTGATGCAGCGCACGTTAATCCGGTTGCCCTGCTGCGTTTCGAAAAAGTGGTGATGAGTGAAGACTCAGTACGCAAGCTTGAGGAGTCATTCGCATGAATGCCGAACGTTTAAGCAAAATCATTATGGGTCCAGTGGTTGCTGAGAAAGCAACACGGGTGGCTGAAAATAATAATCAGGTAGTACTGAAAGTGCTGCCTAATGCCAACAAGACAGAGATTAAATTTGCAGTTGAAAGACTGTTCGATGTCAAAGTTGCAGCTGTCAACACCAGCAGTGTTAAAGGTAAAACCAAGCGCACCGGCCGTACTTTCGGCAAACGTAGCGACTGGAAAAAAGCCTATGTAACACTGGCCGAAGGTGCTGATCTCAACTTCCTTGGCGAATAAATAGAATACGGGTGAGGAATCAGGAATGGCATTAAGAAAGGCTAAACCTACATCAGCTGGTCGCCGATTTGTAGTAGAAATCAGCACCCCTGATCTGTACACCGGTGCGCCGTACGCGCCACTGGTTGAGAAGAAATCTAAAAACGGTGGCCGTAACAATGCGGGTCGCATCACTGTGCGTCATAAAGGCGGTGGTCATAAGCAACGTTACCGTTTAGTGGATTTTAAACGTAATAAAGATGGCATCCCGGCAACAGTCGAACGGATTGAATATGATCCTAATCGTACTGCGCACATTGCCCTGCTGAACTACGCGGATGGTGAAAAGCGTTACATCATTGCACCTAAAGGTGTGACAGCCGGTGATCGTCTGGATTCAGGTGACGAAGCCTCAATCCGTGCCGGTAACTGTCTGAAACTGTCAGCTATTCCATTGGGTAGCACAGTTCATTGTATCGAGCTTAAGCCAGGTAAAGGTGCCCAGTTGGCACGTAGCGCCGGTAGCAGCGCGCAATATGTTGCCCGTGAAAACGGTTATGCAACGATTCGTCTGCGTAGTGGCGAAACCCGCAAAGTGCCGCTGGATTGTAAAGCGACTTTAGGTGAAGTGGGCAATGGCGAACATTCATTACGTTCACTGGGTAAAGCTGGTGCTAAACGCTGGCGCGGTGTTCGGCCGACCGTTCGTGGTGTGGTCATGAACCCGGTAGACCATCCACATGGTGGTGGTGAGGGCCGTACCTCTGGTGGTCGTCACCCTGTTACACCTTGGGGTGTGCCGACTAAAGGCTACAAAACTCGTAAGAACAAACGTACGGACAATATGATCGTACGTCGTCGTAACCGTAAATAAAGAAGGCTAGGAATTTCACATGCCGCGTTCAATTAAAAAAGGTCCGTTTATAGACCAGCACCTTGAAAAGAAGGTCTTGGAAGCGATCGAAGCCAACAACAAACGTCCGATCAAAACCTGGTCGCGCCGTTCAATGATTTCGCCAGAAATGATTGGCCTGACTTTGGCTGTTCACAATGGTAAACAACACGTTCCTGTGTTTGTTACAGAAGATATGGTAGGGCATAAGTTAGGTGAGTTTTCACCAACACGGACCTTTAAAGGTCATGCCGCTGATAAGAAAGCGAAGCGATAAGGTTTAGATATGGCGACGAAAGCACAACTCACTTATGCACGCATTTCTGCACAGAAAGTGCGATTAGTGGCTGACCAGATCCGTGGTTTGCCAGTAGAGCGGGCAATTAACCTCTTGGCATTCAGCCCGAAAAAAGCCGCTGTTTTAGTAAAAGGCGTGCTGGACTCTGCAATTGCCAACGCGGAACACAATGATGGGGCAGACATTGACGAATTGTATGTCTCAGCTGTCATGGTTGATGACGGTCCGACTATGAAACGTATGTCACCACGCGCTAAAGGCCGTGGTAACCGTATCCTTAAACGTACAAGCCACATCACAGTGGTTGAAGACGAAACGTAAGAGAGACTACTTATGGGACAAAAGGTTCACCCAACAGGTTTCAGACTTGGTATAATTAAAGATTGGAATTCGATCTGGTATGCAGATTCAGCCAATTTTTCAGATATGTTAAACAACGACCTTAAGGTTCGTAGTTATCTGAAACAAAAGCTGTCGCATGCCTCTGTCAGCAAAATTCAAATCGACAGACCAGCGAAGAATGCCAAAATCACCATTCACACTGCCCGTCCAGGCATCGTGATCGGTAAAAAAGGCGAAGACATTGATAAGCTGCGCCAAGAAGCGTCAGAAATCATGGGTATTCCTGTTAATGTCGGCGTCGAAGAAATTCGTAAGCCTGAGCTGGACGCAACCCTGGTTGCCGAAAGTGTCGCTCAGCAGCTTGAACGTCGCATTATGTTCCGCCGTGCTATGAAACGTGCCGTCACCAATACCATGCGTCTTGGTGCTGAAGGTATTCGTATTAATGTTGCCGGTCGTTTAAATGGTGCTGAAATCGCCCGTACCGAATGGTACCGCGAAGGCCGTGTTCCACTGCATACCCTGCGTGCGGACATTGATTATGGTACGGCAGAAGCCAAAACCACTTACGGCATCATTGGCGTGAAGGTTTGGATTTTCAAAGGTGAAGTATTTGACGCTCAGGCGCAAAACACACCTGCAGCAGAGAAATAAGGTTATAACCGATGTTACAGCCAAAAAGAACGAAATTTAGAAAGCAGCAGAAGCTGCGCAACCGGGGTATGGCCCACCGTGGCGCCAAAGTTAGCTTTGGTGAGTTCGGTCTGAAGTCATTAGATCGCGGTCGTATTACGGCACGTCAGATTGAGGCGGCTCGTCGTGCGATGACCCGTCACATCAAGCGTGGCGGTAAGATCTGGATCCGTGTGTTCCCGGATAAGCCGATTTCCAGCAAACCTCTGGAAGTTCGTCAGGGTAAAGGTAAAGGTAATGTGGAATATTGGGTTGCCAATGTGCAGCCGGGCCGCATGCTTTATGAAATGGAAGGTGTTTCTGAAGAGATTGCACGTGAAGCATTCCGTCTTGCAGCAGCAAAGCTTCCTGTTAAAACGACATTTGTAACGCGGGCGATACTGTAATGAAAGCGAGCGAAATCAGACAAAAATCTGCCGAAGACGTAGCCAAAGAGCTGGCTGAGCTTCACAAAGAGCAGTTCAATTTGCGGATGCAGCACGCCACCGGTCAGCTGCAACGTAGTAGTGAGTTGAAGCGTGTGCGCCGGGACATTGCGCGCATCAAGACTGTACAGACCGAGAAATAATAGGGCACTGAAATGAGTGAACAAGAAAATCAAGCACGTTCTTTAGTGGGTCGTGTCGTCAGTGACAAGATGGATAAAACCATCACGGTTCTGGTTGAACGCAGTGTTGCGCATCCGATCTACAAAAAATATGTAAAACGTTCTACCAAGCTGCATGTGCATGACGAAAACAATGATTGCAACATTGGCGACGTAGTTAGTGTTGCCTCGTCGCGTCCACTGTCTAAGACAAAGTGCTGGAAGCTGGTCGATATCATCGAACGTGCGAAATAAGCAAAATTCAGTTTGGAGTTTAGACCATGATTCAAATGCAAAGCAGTCTGGAAGTGGCCGATAACAGTGGCGCTAAACGGGTAGAGTGCATCAAAGTTTTAGGCGGTTCACACCGTCGTTATGCGGGCATCGGTGATGTGATTAAAGTCACTATCAAAGAAGCTGCACCGCGTGGCAAAGTAAAAAAAGGTGACGTGCATAACGCCGTTATCGTGAGAACCCGTAAGGGCGTGCGTCGTCCAGATGGTTCTGTTGTGCGTTTCGACAGCAATGCTGCGGTACTGCTGAACGCTGCGCATCAACCAATTGGTACGCGTATTTTCGGCCCGGTCACACGTGAGCTTCGTGGTGAAAAATTCATGAAGATCATTTCGTTGGCACCGGAAGTACTTTAATCAGGAGCGCTGAGTAATGGAAAGGTTAGTAAAAGGCGATCAAGTCGTCGTCACGGCCGGTAAGGATCGTGGCAAACAAGGCGAAATCCTGCGTCGGGTCGAAGGTGGTAAGTTTGTTGTGCAAGGCATCAA
>CAMPHB010000104.1 GCA_946885755.1 uncultured Methylophaga sp.
GATTTCCCATGAGGCAATACCGACACCGACACTGTATTCCTCAAAAATACCGCTTTGGCCAAATTCGTTGGCATTGGCAGAAAACCGCTGCCGACTGTAACCGCCATTACCATCCAGCATTGGCAAACGTTCTGCACGACGGATCCGGTACTGGGCACGAAGCTGTTCAACCAGCAAGGCCGTGGCTTGCAAATTACGGTTATTATTCAGTGATAAACCTATCAGCTGTTGCAGCGAATCATCCTGATAAAAATCGCGCCAGCCGATATCAGCAGCGGTCAGTTGTTCAGCAGGATCTTGCTGCGCTGGCAACGGACTGGGATTGTCCGGCCGCTGATAATCGGGGATCATCGAACAACTGCTTAAGGTCAACGCCAGCAGACTGACCGTTAACCCTTTCCGTGAAAATGTCATGCCAAATCTCCTGTGGCAGCGGTTTGTTTTGCCGGTGTTTTGCCAGTGAGTTTCGCGGACAGGCGGAACACCACGACAAAAAATACCGGAATAAAGAAAATCGCCAGCGTGGTTGCCGCCAGCATGCCACCAAATACACCGGTACCGATGGCATTTTGTGCACCGCTGCCGGCACCACTGGCCAGCATCAGCGGTGTCACGCCGAGCATAAAGGTTAATGCTGTCATGGCAATGGGCCGCAACCGCATACGAATCGCTTCCAGCGTTGCTTCAGTTAGCGATTGACCCTGCTCGTACAGTGATTTGGCAAATTCTACGATTAAGATAGCATTACGGGCAGACAAACCTATCGTCGTTAATAGGCCCACCTGAAAGTATATGTCATTGGACATTTCCCGTCCCAGGGCAAATATCACAGCACCGAGTACCCCCAGTGGCACCACCATCATCACCGAAAACGGCACCGACCAGCTTTCATACAATGCCGCCAGAAACAGGAACACCACCAGAATCGACAAAGCATACAGCAGCGGGGCCTGAGCACCGGATTCGCGTTCCTGCAAAGACAGTGCAGTCCATTCATACCCGAAACCGGCTGGCAATTCAGACACCAGTTCTTCCATGGCCTGCATCGCTTCACCGGAGCTTAAACCCGGGGCGGCCTGACCCTGAATATTCATGGCTGGCACACCGTTATAGCGCTCCAGCCGTGGTGAGCCATAAATCCAGCGCGATGAACTAATCGCCGACATCGGCACCATTTCACCCGCATCATTACGCACATACCAGTTGCCGACATCTTCGGGCATCATCCGAAACGGCGCATCACCCTGTACATACACGCGTTTGACGCGACCTTCGTCAATAAAATCATTGACATAGGTCGAGCCCCAAGCGGTACTGAAAGTGTTATTAATATCGTTCAGTGACACACCAAATGACATGGCTTTTTGATGATCGATGTCGATTTTGAACTGTGGCCGGTCTTGCAAACCACTGTGACGCACCTGACTGAGTCGTGGGTCCTGGTTGGCTTTTGCCAGCAATTCATCCCGGGCTTTAACCAGCTCGTCATGGCCGAGTCCGCCCAGATCCTGCAACATCAGGTTAAAGCCACTGGCATTGCCCAGTTCACGGATAGGCGGCGGCGCGATAGCAAAAGCCGTGGCATCTTTAAACTGGCTGAAATAACCCATGGCTCTGCCAGCAATTGCCTGGGCACTTTGTTCAGGATTGGTGCGCTCAGCCCACGGTTTCAGGTTGACGAAAATCAGGCCACTGTTCTGGCCGCGGCCGCTGAAGCTGTAACCGATAACGGAGAAAACCGATTCAACATTATCGGCTTCCTGTTCAAGGTAATAATCCTCAATACGGTTCATGACCTCAATCGAACGCTGTTTGGAGGCATTGACCGGCAGCTGCATCTCGCTGAACAAAATGCCCTGATCTTCATCGGGGAAAAACGAGGTGGGTAACTGGGTAAATAAATAGCCCAAACCGCCGACAATCAATATATAGACCAGCATTGTCCGGCCAGTGCGGGCGATGAGATAACCGACAGCATTTTGCGTGCCTTTGCTGGTTCGTTCAAAACCGCGGTTGAACCAGCCGAAAAAGCCTTTTTTCTTGGCCGGATCATGTTCAGCATCTTTAAGCAGCGCCGCACACAATGCCGGTGTTAACGTCATCGCCACCAGCAAAGACAGCGCCATGGCGGAGACCACGGTAATGGAAAACTGCCGGTAAATCACACCAGTCGAGCCGGGGAAAAACGCCATTGGAATAAATACCGCCGAGACAGTCAGCACGATGCCCACCAGCGCGCCAGTGATTTGATCCATGGATTTGCGGGTCGCTTCTTTGGGTGGCAGATTGTCCTCGTGGATCACCCGCTCGACGTTTTCCACTACTACAATAGCATCGTCCACCAGTAGCCCGATGGCCAACACCATAGCAAACATGGTCAGCATATTGATCGAATAACCAAACGCCAGCAGGATGGCAAAGGTGCCGAGAATCACCACCGGTACAGCCACAGCCGGGATCAGCGTGGCGCGGAAATTCTGTAAAAACAGATACATCACCAGAAACACCAGGATCATCGCTTCAACCAGTGTTTTCACCACACCTTCAATAGAGATTTTGACAAACGGCGTGGTGTCATACGGATAGGTGACTTGCAGGCCTTCCGGAAAAAACGGTTCCAGTTCGGCGATCCGATCTCTTACCGCCTGGGCGGTTTCCAGTGCATTGGCACCGGAGGCGAGGGTGACCCCCAGACCCGCGGCGGATTGTTTGTTGTATTCGGTTTCAAACTGAAAGTTTTCGCCGCCTAAAGAGACTTCGGCGACATCTTTCAGATGCACGGTCGAGCCATCATCATCGACTCTCAGCAGAATGTTTTCGAATTCTTCTGTTGTTTCCATCCGGGTTTCAACAACAATACTGGCAGCGATCTGCTGACCTTCAATTGCCGGGGTGCCACCGATTTCACCGGCAGCGATCTGCACATTCTGCTCACGGATAGCATTAACAACATCTTCGGTAGTTAGCTTGTAATTGGCCAGCTTGTCAGCGTTGAGCCAGATACGCATGGCGTATTGGGAGCCAAACAGATTGATCTGACCAACACCCGTCACCCGGCTGACCGGATCCTGAATATTGGCGGCCACATAGTCAGCAATATCGTAGCGATCCATCTTGCCGTTTTCCGAGACAAAGCCCATGACCATTAAAAAACCGGTGCTGGATTTGGTGACCCGAATGCCTTGTTGCTGAACCTCTTGTGGCAATAATGGCATGGCGGCTTGCAGTTTATTTTGCACTTGCACCTGGGCGATATCCGGATTGGTATCAGCCTGGAAAGTCACCGTTATCTGACCGACACCACTGGAATCACTGGTTGAGCTGATGTAGTTCAGATCATCGAGGCCGGTCATATTTTGCTCAATCACCTGAATGACCGAATCTTCGACGACTTTCGCCGAAGCGCCGGGGTAACTGGTGCGGATTTCAATGGCCGTCGGTGCGATGCCCGGATATTGCGCGACCGGCAGCTGAAAAATTGACAGCAGGCCAGCCAGCATAATCAGGATGGCGATAACCCAGGCGAAAATCGGGTGATCGATAAAAAACCGTGCCATAAATTAACCCCCGTCCTGTGTCTGGCTGTTATCGCTATCAATACTGACTTCGCTGCCGGCAGCAATTTTTTGCAGACCTTCGACAATCACTTTGTCACCGCTTTTTAAGCCCTCAGAACTCAGCCAGTTTGTGCCGATACTCCGTTGCACGGTGATCGCTCTTTGCTCGACCTTGTTGTCGGCATTAACGATCATCACCGAAGCATCACCTTCGCGGTTAAATGCCACTGCTTTTTGCGGCACCAGAATGGCGTTATCAATCTGGCCTTCCTCGACTTCAGCGCGGACATACATACCCGGTAACAACAGGCCGTCCGGATTCGGGAAGCGGGCACGCATCACAATGCTGCCGGTGTTTTCATTGACATTCACTTCAGAAAACTGCAATTCGCCGACATGTTCATATTCGCTGCCATCTTCGAGTTTGAGATGTACCGCGGGTTCTTTGTCACCATTGATCCGACCCGCCATCAACTGGCGGCGCAGCTGTAGAATTTCTTTGGCGGCCTGTGAAATATCAACATAAATCGGATCTAACTGATGAATGGTTGCCAGACTGTTTTCCTGTCCCGCGCTGACCAGCGCACCTTCGGTCACATGAGAAATGCCGATTTGGCCATCAATCGGCGCGTCAACGCTGGTGTAACGCAAATTAATCAACGCAGCATCCAGCGCTGCCTGACGCACGGCAATTTCCGCTTTGGCCTGTTCATATGCCGCCAGTGCTTCGTCATATTCCTGTTGGCTGATGGCATTATCGGCCAGCAGATTTTTGTAGCGCTGTTCACGGCGTTCGGTCACTTTTAAATCTGCGCGGGCCCGTTGCAGAGTGGCCTCGGCATTATTTACTTCGGCCTGATAAGGCGCTGCTTCAATTTGATACAACTGCTCACCAGCTTTGACGGCAGCACCTTCATCAAACAAGCGTTTTTCGATAATGCCATCGACCTGAGGCCGTACCTGTGCCATGCGAATCGCGGTAGTACGGGCCGGTAGTTCAGTACTTAAATCTACCGTTTGAGGACTTAGCTCAACCACTTCCACGGCCGTTTTCGGTGGGGTTTGGGGGGCTTGTGACTGTTCTTCAGATTGGCTGTCACTCAGACAGGCACTTAATTGCAGACTGCTGAGCAGTAAAGGTATTAGGAACAGACGGGAAGGGTTGCGCGTAAACATAAAAACTCCTGTATCAGGCCGCTGTCGGCCGGGCAATGGCATCCCAGGATGCGGTAATGATCTCGCAAAGTTTGTCGGTATCAATCTGAATAACGCCGATCAACTGCTGACGGGCGAGGTACATATAAGGTTCAAAACTGAGGCTGGCCAGCACATCATCTTGCAGATCTTTGATTTGGCCGCTTTGCCGGCCTCTGGCAAACAGCGCCCGCAGCGGTGCAAACAGACTCCAGGCATCGTCACGCTGGCTGCGCAGAATAGCCGGTGGCAAATGATCAAACTGGGCTTTACTAAGCAGTATTGATGGATTATCGACCAAAAAGTGCCATAAATTGCAGCATAAATGATGATGTTGTTCGGCCAGCGGCAGCGCATCGTTGTGATCAACAAACATTGCCCTGGCAAAACGCTGCAGGATGTTCATATGTAGTTCGCGGATCAGCGAATCGCGATCTTCAAAATACAAATAAACGGTGCCGGTAGCGACGCCGGCCTTGGCGGCCAATTGTTTGATCGAAAAACCGTGAAAGCCGCAGCTGGCCAGTAATTCCAGCGTGGCATTAAGAATAGCTTCTCGTTTGACAGTGTTCGGGCTTTCAGTGGTCATCCGGATTGGACTCGGTAAATGAATGAACGTTCATTCATATTATAGAAAAGTTTGTTGACAGTAAAATGAAAACAACAAACTTTCGTTCAGCTGTTTAAGTTGGCCAGCTGCCGCAACCGTTGCTTGTCGCTGTCGAGCGTCAATGCCGTCTCGGCAAACGCCAGATCCTGACGGGCAATACGTGCTGTCTCATCAGCAAA
>CAMPHB010000105.1 GCA_946885755.1 uncultured Methylophaga sp.
GTAACGACACTGATCTTAATATCACCGAAGAAATTCAGAAGCTCAAGGAAAAAAGCGAATCACTGACTAAGTCGATTTTTTCCGGTTTAACGCCGTGGCAAGTAACCCAAATGGCCCGTCATCCGCAGCGGCCTTATACACTGGATTATATCAAACACTTGATCACCGATTTTGAAGAACTGCACGGCGACAGAACTTATGCCGATGATGCGGCGCTGGTCACCGGTATGGGCCGATTTAACGGCCAGTCGGTGGTGGTTATCGGTCATCAGAAAGGCCGTGATACCAAAGAAAAAGTCGCCCGAAATTTTGGTATGCCACGCCCTGAGGGCTATCGCAAAGCGCTGCGGATTATGAAGCTCGCGGAGCGTTTTAACCTGCCAGTATTAACCTTTATTGATACGCCCGGTGCGTATCCTGGTATCGGCGCTGAAGAACGTGGTCAGAGTGAAGCAATTGCCCGTAACCTGTTTGAAATGGCACAGTTAAAAACGCCGATCCTCAGCACTGTCATTGGCGAAGGCGGCTCTGGTGGTGCGCTGGCGGTGGGTGTTAACGATCATTTAATGATGCTGCAATACAGCATTTATTCCGTTATTTCGCCGGAAGGCTGTGCATCTATTTTATGGAAGAGTGCTGAAAAAGCCCCCGACGCTGCAGCGACTTTAGGGGTGACTTCAGATCGGCTGAAATCACTGAAATTAATCGATGAAATTATTCCTGAGCCTTTGGGCGGTGCACATCGTGATATGGAATTGATGGTCAGCAATCTGAAAAAATCTATCAGTGCCAAGCTGAAACAATTACAAGCGATGCCGATCGATGATCTGGTCAAACGTCGTCAGGCTCGCCTGATGGAATACGGCACGTTCGAGGGATAAGTTTGCTGCGTGAATATTGACGCGCAGCCGATCCTCGCCAAATTACAGCCTTTTCTGGATGGCCGGCCGTTATGGCTGGCGTTCAGTGGCGGGCTGGATTCGACCGTGCTGGTACATTTGCTGGCCAGTCAAATCCCGAAGTTACCGCTGAAACTCATCCATATTAATCATCAGTTACATGGCGATGCAGATAACTGGGCGCTGCATTGTCAGCAGTTTGCTACCGTCCTGGATTTACCTTTCACGACCATTAAGGTCGATGTGAATGTGCATGGTCTGGGGCTGGAAGCTGCTGCCCGACAAGCCCGTTATGATGCAATTGCCAGACACATTGGTAAGAAGGCATTGCTGCTGACCGGCCAGCATCAGCAGGATCAGGCTGAAACGTTGATGTTGCAATTGCTGCGTGGCGCGGGTAACCGGGGTCTGTCGGCCATGGCATTTGAATCTCGCTGGCAAACCATGACTATCCTCAGGCCGTTACTGGATATCGACAAAGTAAAGCTTGCCGAATATGCCCGTTATCATCAGCTTGATTATCTTGATGACCCCAGTAATGATGATATTGCCATTCAGCGAAACTACCTGCGTCAGCAAATCTGGCCGCTGTTACAAAAACGCTGGCCGGGACTGAATCAAACCTTGAGCCGCAGTGCCGGGCATTTAAACGAAGCACAAAGTCTGCTTGATGAACTGGCCGCAGCTGATTTACAGACTGCAGATGCAGATAAAACCACTGCAAGCCTGAATTGTCAGGTCTTACTGACATTGTCGCCGGCAAGACAACGCAATGCGCTGCGCAGTTTTTTACATCAGTTGGTAATGCCGTTACCTACGACAGCAGTTTTGCAGCGCATTCTGGATGAAGTGTGTGCGGCAAAAATTGATGCGCAGCCATTGGTTGAATGGTCTGAGCTTGAAGCGCGGCGGTTTGCCGGCAGGTTATTTGTGCAGCAAAAATTACCGCCGATAATGCCTGACTGGCAGCAAACCTTAAATACAGCAGCGCCGATTTTATTACCTGACGGACGACAATTAATCTGGCAGCCATTAACAGCAAATGGCATCTCATCAGCCATTATCGACCAAGGGCTGACCGTGCGTTTCCGGCAAGGCGGCGAAAAAATTCAGTTGGCCGGTCATCAGCAACATCACGATCTGAAAAATTGCCTGCAACAATGGCAGGTGCCACCCTGGCAACGTGCGCGGATCCCGCTGTTATTTGCCGGGACAGAACTGGTTGCGGTATGTGGTTATGCGGTTAGTGAAAAAGCCGTTGCGGCCGCAGGTGAAACAGGCTGGTGGCCAACTGTCAGCATGGCTGACGCGGCAGATTTTTGATTGAGCGGCAGGGGCAATTCTGATACTTTATGTGTTTATTTGCGCGCTGCCATTCCGGCCTGCCTAGAAAAGTTGAACTCTCCGATATATGACTAAATTTATTTTTGTCACTGGTGGTGTTGTATCGTCCCTTGGTAAGGGCATTGCAGCAGCATCTCTGGCAGCCATTCTGGAAGCACGTGGCTTAAAGGTCACATTGGTTAAACTAGACCCCTATATTAACGTCGATCCGGGCACCATGAGCCCGCTGCAACACGGTGAAGTATTTGTCACCGAAGATGGTGCCGAAACCGATCTGGATCTTGGTCATTACGAACGGTTTATTGATGCCGATATGACCAGCCGTAATAACCATACCACTGGGCAAATCTACGAAAATGTCATTCGTAAAGAACGCCGCGGTGAATATCTCGGCAATACCGTGCAGGTTATTCCGCATATCACTGATGAAATCAAACGCTGTATTTATGAAGGTGCCGGTGATGCCGATGTTGCCCTGATTGAAATCGGCGGCACCGTCGGCGATATTGAGTCTTTACCGTTTCTGGAAACCATCCGGCAAATGGCCACCGAACTGGGTCGGGACCGGGCATTATTTATCCACCTGACGCTGGTGCCGTATATTTCATCGGCCGGTGAAATCAAAACCAAACCGACCCAGCATTCTGTTAAAGAACTGCGCACCATCGGTATTCAGCCTGATGTGCTGGTGTGTCGTATGGATAGGCCGTTACCGGAATCTGAGCGCCGTAAAATCGCCTTGTTTACCAATGTGCCGGAACATGCTGTGGTGTCTTGTGTGGATGTCGACAGCATTTACAAAATTCCGATGGAATTACACCGTCAGGGGCTGGATGACATTGTCGTCAAGCAACTGGGCATTGATGCCAAACCGGCGGATTTAAGCCAGTGGCAACAGGTTTATGAAAGTCTCAGTAATCCCGAGCATGAAGTCGATATCGCCATGGTCGGCAAGTATATGGAGTTGACCGAGGCGTATAAATCATTGTCAGAATCTTTGATTCATGCCGGCATCCATACCCGCACCAAGGTCAATGTGCATTATGTCGATTCAGAGCTGATTGAAAAAAACGGTACAGATTGCATTAAAGGTATGGATGCGATTCTGGTGCCGGGCGGCTTTGGCAAACGTGGTGTTGAAGGCATGATCCGCACCGCCCAATATGCCCGTGAAAACAATATTCCATATCTGGGCATCTGTTTAGGGATGCAGGTGGCGGTGATTGAATATGCGCGTCACAAAGCCGGTCTTGAAAACGCTTTCAGTACCGAATTTGATTTAAATACGCCACATCCGGTTATCGGCCTTATCACCGAATGGCAAAAAGAAGACGGCAGTGTCGAGCAACGCAGCGAAGATTCTGATCTTGGCGGCACCATGCGCCTTGGTGGTTATCCCTGTATGCTGACCGAGGGTAGCAAAGCCCGCGAAATTTACGGCAAACCAGAAATTATCGAACGTCATCGCCATCGTTATGAATTTAATAACAACTATAAAACCCAGCTGGAACAAGCTGGATTAGTGTTCTCGGGAATGTCACAGGACAACAGTCTTGCCGAAATGATCGAGATCCCTGGCCATCCATGGTTTGTTGCCTGCCAGTTCCACCCGGAATTTACCTCAACACCGCGTCATGGCCATCCCTTATTTGAAGGCTTTATCAATGCTGCTAATACCAACCGCAGCCAGCGAGGTCAGCACTGATGAATTTATGCGGCTTTGAAGTTGGCGGCAAACAGCCACTGTTCCTGATCGCCGGGACTTGTGTCATTGAAAGCGAACAAATGACCATGGATGTGGCCGGTAAGCTCAAAGAAATTTGCGATTCGCTGGGCATTTCGCTGATTTATAAATCGTCTTTTGATAAAGCCAATCGCACATCAACCAAAACCTATCGAGGCCCGGGCCTGGAAGCCGGTTTAAAAGTGTTGGAAAAAGTCAAAAAACATACCGGTCTGCCAATGCTGACCGATGTCCATGAAGACACACCGCTCAATGAAGTCGCCAGTGTGGTTGATGTGCTGCAAACCCCGGCGTTTCTCTGCCGGCAGACCAATTTTATTGTTAATGTCGCCAGTCAGGGCTTGCCGGTTAATATCAAAAAAGGCCAGTTTTTAGCACCGTGGGACATGATCCACGTCGCTGAAAAAGCCAAATCCACTGGTAACCAGCAAATCATGCTCTGCGAGCGTGGTACGTCGTTTGGTTACAATACGTTGATATCTGATATGCGTGGTCTGGCGACCATGCGGCAAATGGATTGTCCGGTGGTATTTGACGCCACCCATTCAGTGCAACAGCCGGGCGGACAGGGCGGTAAAAGCGGTGGGCAACGCCAGTTTGTTCCGGTATTGGCGAGAGCAGCGGTGGCTAGTGGTATTGCCGGGATCTTTATGGAAACCCATCCGGATCCGGAAAAAGCCTTGAGCGATGGGCCGAATTCATGGCCACTGGGTCAGATGCAGGCATTACTGGAAACATTGGTGGCGATCGACCACAGCGTTAAACAACAAGATTTTATTGAAGATCAGTATTTATAACGAGCAAGCCGGCCATAACCGGTGATTGAGCGGAGAGCGAAATGAGCAAAATTATTGATGTCCGGGCCCGGGAAATTCTGGACTCACGCGGTAACCCAACTGTTGAAGCCGATGTCATTCTTGCCAGCGGTGCCATGGGCCGTGCGGCAGTGCCATCAGGTGCCTCAACGGGTGAACGTGAAGCTGTAGAACTGCGTGACGGTGATAGAAGCCGTTATCTGGGTAAAGGCGTTACCAAAGCGGTTGCTGCAGTTAATAATGAGCTGCGAGCTGCGGTCATTGGCTTGGATGTCAATGATCAGGCTGCGCTGGACCAACGTCTGATTGATACCGATGGTTCGGCCAATAAACAACGCCTCGGTGCCAATGCGTTATTGTCAGTGTCTTTGGCCAACGCCGTTGCCGGTGCTGATGAAAGTGGTCTGCCTTTGTATCGTTATCTCGGCGGTGACAATGCCCGTACTCTGCCAGTACCGATGATGAATATTGTCAACGGTGGTTCTCATGCTGACAACAGCGTTGATTTTCAGGAGTTCATGATTATTCCTGCAGGTTTGCCGAGCTTTTCAGAAGCCTTGCGTGCCGGTACCGAAATTTTCCATGCTCTGAAAGCGGTATTGAATAAAAAAGGCCTGAATACCGCGGTGGGTGATGAAGGTGGTTTTGCCCCGGATTTAAAATCCAATGAAGAAGCCATTGAGCTGATTTTGCAAGCCATTGATAATGCCGGTTATAAAGCAGGCAGCGAAATCAT
>CAMPHB010000106.1 GCA_946885755.1 uncultured Methylophaga sp.
ATGCGCAGGCACAACGCGAAATTGCGCTGGCGATTGGTGAGCCGCCAGCGACTAAAGGATATCCACCTTCGGTATTTTCGTTACTGCCGCAACTGGTGGAACGTGCCGGTAACGGCCCGGCTGGCAAAGGGGCCATTACTGCTATTTATACCGTGCTGACTGAAGGTGATGATCAGCAGGATCCGGTGGCCGATGCGGCGCGGGCGATCCTTGACGGCCATATTGTCTTGTCACGGCAACTGGCAGAATCCGGCGTTTATCCGGCAATCGATGTCGAGGCCTCAATCAGCCGGGTGATGCCGCAGGTGGTTGACAGTAAACATTTACAGGCGGCGCAATTATTTAAGCAGATTTATGCGACTTACCGGCAAAATCAGGACCTCATCAATATCGGTGCATACAGTGCTGGCAGTGATCCACAAATTGATCATGCGATTCAGATGTTTCCTAAATTACGTCATGTCTTGAAACAGGATATGCAGCAGGCGCATGATTGGCAGCAAAGCGTGGATAATTTGCTACAGACCTTGCAAAGTCCACCGAATGCCGCCAGTCCGCCGGTGCGGACAGTAACCGCACGCTAATCACAGGACAGGCAGTCTATGGCTCGTGCCCAAAAGCTGATTCCGGTCATCGATCTGGCCCGTCGGGAAACCGAGCAGGCGCAGTTGCAGCTGGCCGACGCAAATCGTCTGCTGCATCAGGAGCAACAGCAATTACAGGAATTGCAGCAATACCGGCAGGATTATTTACAACGTTTTCGAAGTGGCGATCCACAGTCAATGCCAGCGCGCAAAGCGATTGAACTGCGCAGTTTTCTGGTGCAACTGGATCAGGCGATTCAGCTGCAGGAAAAACAAGTGCGCCAATATCTCGGTCAGTCACAGCATAAACAACAGATCTGGCTGCAGGCGCGCAGTAAACAGCAGGCCATGGAAACGCTGATGGAGCGTTATCAGCAACAGGATCTGCAGCAACAGCAACGCCGTGAACAAGTCCTCAGTGACGAATACAGCGTGCAGTTATGGCGCCGTAAAAAAACCTAACGCAACAAGCCCGAAATCCGACTGCGGAAATCTGACCGTCGGCCGATACAATTGGTATGACCTCGCCGGAAACCATAACAGTCCCATTTGACACACGGCTGACCATTGCCGAAGTGCCGGACTGCTACGTTCGTTTACTGGCATTATTGCTGGACGGCAAGCCGCTGATAATGGACCTGCAGGCGATTACCCGTATCGACACAGCAGGGTTACAATTGCTGTACTGCTTTGCGGCAGAAGCAAAACGATTACAAATAGTGCTCAACTGGCAACCGTTGCCAGCGAGTGTGCAACAGGCGCTGGATCTTGCCGGTATTGATCTGACCGGTAATGCTGCAGCCAATACGGAGTCACCATGGCAGTCATTTTAAGCGTTGATGATTCGGCCTCATTACGGCAAATGCTGATGATCACCTTGCAAAACGCCGGTCATCAGGTGGTCAGCGCTGAAGATGGTCGCAGCGCTTTTGAACTGGCCAGACAAATCACTTTTGATCTTGTTGTCACCGATTTTAATATGCCGCAGCTTAATGGCCCCGGGCTTATCAGTGCGCTGCGGGCTGAAGCCAAATACCAGCACATACCGATGTTATTGCTGACTACCGAAGATGCCATTGAGAAAAAACAGGCCGGCAAAGATGCCGGTGCCACTGGCTGGCTGAAAAAACCAGTCGATCCCCGGCAGTTACTGATGACCATCGACAGGCTGCTCAGCTGAGCCCGCTTAATGATGACTGCTTATGCTGCTGCCCAATCGGCATTATTTATTGAAGAAAGCCGGCAACTGCTGATTCAAATCGAACAGGGCTGGCAACAGGCTAAGCCTGCTGATTCGCAGTGGCGTGACCAGATGTTGCGGCAATTGCACAAACTCAAAGGCATGGCGGCAAGTTTTGATGAAGCGGCCGCTGCAGAATGCTGTCATCAGCTGGAAACCGCTGTCAGTCAGACTGATATGCCGTTTACCGCCATGCAGGCAATGGCGGTCAGTCAAACGCTGGGCAAACTGCATGAAATACTGCATTGCTTAAAGCCGCAGACAAAAACCATTGCCGATAACCCGGCAGAACAGTTAACTGCCGACAAACAGCAACAGTGGCAGATTGACTTCAGACCGTTGCCGGGCTTTTTTACCAATGGTCAGGATCCGCTGCAATACCTGAAACGACTGCAGGCACTGGGTGATATGACGGTAGCCGTGGATAACAGCAGGCTGCCGGCATTTGCCGATTATGAAGCTAACCAGCCGTATTTAAGCTGGCGGATCCAGTTAACCACAGCGGCTGATGCAGAGACTATAAGACAGATTTTTGACTGGGTAAAAACCGATTGTCAGTTAGCGATAACGCCGCTGAATCAGCAAACAGCGGCTGTAATTAGCAATCCGCAGCCAGCGTTGCCGCGCCATGAACCAGTCAGACAAATTCTGCGCCGTCATCAGCAACAAACGGACTGGTTAGCGGAAGTGCAACAGCATGCTGAGGCTTTGCCGCTGGCACTGCAAAACCGTCTGGATCAAATCCAGCTGGCACAAACGCAGAATTATCTGGCTTTGCAAAAGCTCATGCTAAGACCGCTGCTGAACGCCTATCAGCGACTGCCGGCGCTGTTAAACACCATCTGCAGTCAGACCGGTAAACAAGCGGCTTTAACACTGCCAGAGCAGATGTTGTGGGTGCCGGCACAACTGCAGGATCTGCTTAGTGATGTGCTGATTCAACTGCTGCGCAATGCGCTGGCTCATGGTATTGAAACCACAGAACAACGGCTTGCCGCCGGAAAATCAGCGACAGGTAATATTCGTATCGAACAATCACTGGACGGCATGCAACTTGACCTGCTGTTTGCTGATGATGGCGCTGGTCTGCAAACGGCAAAAATTCGCGCTGCGGCCGGTCAGCAAAACGCTGGGGATATAAATGAACTGATTTTTCAGGCCGGACTGAGCACTGCCAGTACACCGGATTTGTTATCCGGAAGAGGCATTGGTCTGGATCTGGTTCGGCAGCATATTCAGCAATTAGACGGCACTATCAGTGTCAGTTCAACCGAGGGTGAAGGCTGTGTTTTCCGGATCAGCCTGCCGCTGCGGCAAACCGTGCAAACGCTCGAGGCTGTTGAGGTGGCGGATCAGTTATATGTTTTATCACCGGAGAACATTGTTAAGACGCTGCCCGCCGAAAGTTTAAAGCGGCGTCATATCAGTGGCCGTGGCGAATTTGTTGAATTTCAGCAGCAATGGTTGCCGGTATGGGATTTGCGTCAACGCTTTAAACTGGCAAACAGTGCTACAAATGATTCGTGGCTGCTGATTATTCGCAGCCATGGCATTAGCGGTGCTTTGCAGGTTGATAAATGCCGGCTGCCGGCCGAATATTTGCTTAGTGATTTGCAAAGTCATTACCGGCAACTGCCCGGAATAACCGCGCTGGCCAGTGATGGCGGACCGCAGGTGGCTTTATGGCTGCAACCGGATTTATTGTTTGGTAAACGATGATGAATGAACAAAAACAATGGCTGTTATTTCAGCGCGGCCAGCAATCTTTTGCGCTGGCGGCAGACAATCTGGTGTGTCAGTTATCGACGTTTGCCTGCGCGGTGTTACCCGATGCGCCTGCCGGCATGGTGGGTTTATTCAGTTTTGCCGGAGAGGCTTTGCCGATGCTGGATATGGCGGCATTTAACGGTGAACTGGCTGATGCTGCCAGCAATTGTCTGGTGGTCAGCATTGATGCACAGCGGCAATTGGGGCTGCTCAGTGACAACGTCGCCGAACTGACCGAGACGCCGCCGGAAGCCTTGTCTGAAGGTAATGTGTATACCATTTTAACGCCAGCGGCGTTACAACAACTGGTCAGTGGATCTGCGCAGGCATGACTGTGACGCCAAGAGTGATTGCCGTAATGAATCAGACCCATGATGTCGGCAAAACCTTTATCACGGCCAATCTGGCCTACGCGCTGACGGCGCAGGGCAAATCAGTATTATTGATTGATATGGATCCGCAGGCCGATCTGAGCCGCAGTTTTCAGGTGCCGGCAACACAAGCCGGCATCAGTCAGTATCTGGATGGCAGCTTAACACTGGCAGATGTTGCATTAGCCATTACTGACGGTTTAACGCTGATTGCCGCCGGCGCGGATTTAGCGGCTTTTGATCAGTCTGCAGACGATAAACTGGCGCGCGGCCGGCAATTATTAAAATACCTGACCGCCGGGGACTTCGCTGACTATGATTTGGTATTGCTGGATTGTGCGGCAGTATCGGGTTTACTGGGTATGAATGCGGTGCTGGCGGCGTCTGATATGTTGTTGCCGGTGACCGGTGATGCGCCGGCCATGCAGGGGATGCTGGATATGTTGCCGGTGATCCGCAGGGTCAGTGAAAAACGTAAAAAATTGCTGCGGGTCTGGTTATGTCTCAACCGTTTGCCGCGCGGCAGTGCTTATGCTGATAAGCTGGCGGCGACCTTGAATCAATATTTTCCCAAGCGTTTGCTGCGCACCATGATTTATGAAGCTGACGAAGCGCAAACCACCGTATATCAATCCCTGGCGCAAGACTTACTGGCCGGCAGGACCAGCTGATGACCATGCCTGAATTACCGGACAATGGCCAGATCGCTCTGATCCAGCAGAGTTTCCCTCAATTGCTGGCGGCCAGTCCGCCGGTCGCGGAGCAGTTTTATCAGCGTCTTGCTAGCACACAGCCGGAAATTTTTGCTTTGTTTAAAGATGCAGAACCAGCCGGTCAGCAACAAAAACTGCTGGCCGCCATGACATTGCTGGTGACCAATCTGGATGAGCCGGCGTTGTTGAAAGACTATTTTCAGGCACTGGGTGAACGACATCGACAATATGGCGTCACGGCGTCAATGTTTGAGCCTTTTATAGATATTTGGCTGGCCGTTATTGGTGATTCTCTCAGCCATCATGACGTTGAGGACGTTGTCGCTGCCTGGCGTGAATTGCTGGTTTATGTTGTCGCGCTGATGCAAGTTTCAGCGGCACAACCCTTGCCAGTAAAGACGACAGTTGATGAAGCACCTGCCGATGATATATCAGCACATATTGCGGATTTATTGGCGCAGCAACAACGGCTGATCACACAAATAAGCCTGACGGCCAGCCGTGATCCGGCAGCGCAACATTTATTGAGCGACTTGGCAGAGCTGCGTTTACTGAGCAGCGCCCTGCAAAAAGCACTTAGTTAAAAAGCTGATTTTAGTTTTTTTTGCCAAAGCTGGCATCTGCTTTGCATTAACAGGCAGGAATACCCTGTAAGTTAATGAGGACGCCAGATGAATAACTTGTTGACGATTAAAACTGAGCCTGTTGCAGTCAGGCCGGCCAACGATAACAGTCAATCCCGTCAGTCGGCTGAGCCAAACGGTTTCGGGCAGGCGCTGGAAAAACAAGTGCAGGACAACAGCAGGGCAGAAACAGGG
>CAMPHB010000107.1 GCA_946885755.1 uncultured Methylophaga sp.
TGCTTGGACACTTCAAAGGCTGACAATCTCGGACTGCGTTGCAGGTTGAAAAATTGATCCAGCGTATGAAAACTATCAGTGAACAACAGCTTATCCTGCCATTGGCTACTGTCAGGAATATCTTCCACCAGACGTTGCATGGCATATTCCGGATCATATAAAAGCAGGGTTACTTCGGTCAGTTGAAAACGCTGCTGATGCTGTTCGAGAATAAGCGTTAACAAAGCAGACAAGCTGCCACAACTGAGCAGACTCAGTTCATATTGCTGAAAATTATCCTGCTTGCGCTCGTTGCTTTTGGCAATGCGCAGCAAGGCATCCAGCCGTTGTTGTAGCGTGCTTGCGTCTTGTCGCATCCGGCAGCCTTATGGCCGAGTCAGTCGGTTAGCTTCTCTCTGCCTGCCAGCATTAGTGGTGGCTGAAAGATAAATTAAGCTTTAATAATGGCGTAAGGCACGGGCAATTGTCCATACTTCGAGCCGCGTCACACCTTGCTTTTGTAAACAACGGCCGGCTTCGGCCACGGTATGGCCGGTGGTATAGACATCATCAATCAAAGCAACATGACGGATATTGTTTAAACCATTGCAGACAAAAGCACCACGCAGGTTTTGCCGGCGCTGCTTAAAGGGCAATTCACTTTGCGGCCGGGTGGCCTTGACCCGTTGCAGGCTGTGTTTATCAACATTGATATGCAACAGCTGTCCCAGCTGGTCGGTTAAGTCAGCGGACTGGTTATAACCGCGCTGTCGTAACCGGCGGCTATGTAACGGGACGGGGATCAGTAGTTGCGGTAAATCGTTTCGTGTTTGCAACTTAGCTGCCATCAGTTTGGCAAAAAAATCGCGCAGCCCCAGTTGCTGATGAAATTTATAAGCAGCCACCAGTTTATCAATCGGCGACTGATACGGCAGCAGACAAAAAGTCTCATCCTGTGGTGGCGGTTTTTGCAGGCACTGGCCGCAAATGCTGCCGGCTGACAAAGGCGTTGCACAGCGTAAGCAGCCGCTGCCAAGCACCGGTAAATCAGCCTGACACGCGGTGCAGAGCATGCCATTACCTGCCGGTGCTGCGCACAGGAAACACGGATTTGGCAGGCATATGTTGTATAATCGCCGCAGTTGATGTGCCGCAGCGGCTAAGCAGTCCCTGGTCATCTGATTGTTAATCCATTAAGCCGATGAAAAGACCATGTCCCAGACTATAACAGAACCGACCCAATCCATTCGTCACGACTGGCAACAAGCGGAAATTGAAGCTTTGTTTGACCTGCCTTTTGCCGACTTGATGTTCCGTGCGCAAACGGTACACCGGCAGCATTTTGATGCCAATGCAGTACAAATCAGTACGTTGTTAAGTATTAAAACCGGCGGTTGTGCCGAAGATTGCGGCTACTGCCCGCAAAGTGCCCATCATGAATCCGCGGTCAAAGCGGAACCGTTAATGCCATTAGATAGAGTGCTCGAATCAGCGGCTCAGGCCAAATCGACCGGTGCCAGCCGGTTTTGTATGGGCGCTGCCTGGCGCAACTTGAAAGACCGTGATGTGGACCGTGTTGCGGCCATGATCGAAGGCGTTAAAGATATGGGGCTGGAAACCTGTGTCACGCTGGGTATGCTGGAAGCGCATCAGGCCAAACGCCTGAAAGATGCCGGCCTTGATTATTACAACCATAACCTCGATACCTCGCCGGAATTTTATGGCGAAATTATTTCTACCCGTACTTATCAGGATCGTCTGGATACGCTGAGTTATGTCCGTGAAGCCGGTATTAATGTCTGCAGCGGCGGTATTGTCGGTATGGGTGAAAGCCGTACTGATCGCGGCGGTTTATTACGCAGCCTTGCCAATCTGCCCAGCCATCCTGAAAGTGTGCCGATTAATCTGCTGGTGCAAGTTGAAGGTACGCCGCTCGATGGCATTAATAATCTGGACCCGCTGGAATTTGTCCGCACCATTGCCGTTGCCCGCATTATGATGCCGAAATCTTATGTACGTTTATCGGCAGGTCGTGAAAACATGAGTGATGAACTGCAGGCGATGAGCTTTCTGGCCGGTGCCAATTCGATTTTCTACGGCGAAAAACTGCTGACCACCGATAATCCGGATACCCAGCACGATCAACGGTTGTTCCAGCGTCTGGGTATTACGCCACTGGAAATCACGCCGCAAACGGATAAACACTGTTCAGCGGCTGAAGTGTCCCAGCTTCCCTGGCAGCAAAGCCTGCAACAGGCGCTGATCCAGCGTCAG
Organism: uncultured Methylophaga sp.; assembly: GCA_946885755.1. The sequence goes on from CAMPHB010000107.1 coordinate 2,254, forward strand.
GAGGCTGGTTTATACCGGCAAACCCGACTGCGTGACGGCGCTCAGGGCGTTAATGTAAATGTAGATGGTCGGGATCTCATCAGCTTTTGCAGTAATGATTATCTGGGCCTTGCCAATCATCCGGATATTATCAACGCTTTTAAAAACGCTGCTGATATTGAAGGCGTCGGCAGTGGCGCCGCGCATTTGCTGACCGGCCACAGCCGGTTTCATCAGCATCTTGAAGAAGCGCTTTGTGAATTTACTGGCCAGCAAAAAGTCATGCTGTTTGCCACCGGCTATATGGCCAATCTGGCGGTTATCGACGGTCTGTTAGGCCGGGGTGATACGGTGATTCAGGACAAACTCAATCACGCGTCACTACTTGATGGCGGCCGGCTCAGTGAAGCAACACAATGCCGTTACGCCCATAACGATATGGCCATGCTGCATAAAAGGCTGCATAACGCAGCGCATATTGAGCGCAAGCTGATTGTCAGTGATGGTGTGTTCAGTATGGACGGTGATCTGCCATTGCTACCGGAAATCATGGCGCTGGCCAAACAGCATCGTGCCGGGGTGGTCATTGATGATGCTCACGGGCTGGGTGTGATTGGTGAGCAAGGTAAAGGGACGCTGGATTATTTTGCTGATGAGCTTGAGGTAAAACCGATTCTGGTCGGTACTTTTGGCAAAGCCTTTGGTACCGCCGGCGCGTTTATTGCTGCAGATGAAACCGTGATTGAAACCCTGACCCAACAAGCCCGCAGCTTTATTTACACCACCGCACCACCGCCGGCGATTGCTGCAGCCACTCTAAAATCGCTGGAAATCATTCAGCATGATGCGGCGCGGCGTCAGCAATTACATCAGCGGATCCAACAATTCCGTGATGGAGCAGCGCAGCTTGGTTTGCAGTTAATGGCTTCCTTTACCGCGATTCAGCCGATTGTGATTGGTGATGATAAAAAAGCACTGAAAATCGGTAAACAGCTTGAACAAGCGGGTTTTCTGGTCGGCGTTATCCGGCCGCCAACGGTGCCGAAAAATACCGCCAGACTGCGGATCACATTATCAGCAAATCATAGTGAAGCGCAGGTCAGGCAATTATTAACGGCGCTGGAGCAATGCCATGTTCATTGAAGTCAGCGGCCAGGGGCCGGCTTTGGTGATGCTGCATGGCTGGAGTATGAACCGTCGTGTCTGGCAGTTAGTAAAACCGTATTTAGAAAACGATTTCACACTGTATGGTGTCGATTTACCGGGCCATGGCGATAGTGACTGGCAGCCGGGCGCACTGGATGCCGATAAGTTATTACCCGCATTGGCAGCGCAGTTACCGCAGCAAGCCATCTGGCTCGGCTGGTCTTTAGGCGGTCAGATTGCTTTACAGTTTGCCCATGCTTTTCCAGAGAAAGTTGAGCGGTTGATGCTATTGGCCGCAACGCCTAAATTTGTTGCCGATACGCGCTGGCAGACCGCTATGCCGGCGGCAACGTTTGCTGAATTTTCACAAGCCTTAAATAATGAGCCGGCGCAGTTGATGCAGACTTTTTTATTATTGCAGGCGCGTGGCGCCCAAAATGCCCGTGACACCATCCGCACCTTGCAGGATGAAGTGCTGCAAGGCAAATCGGCGCAGCCTGAAGCCTTACGCGCCGGTCTCGATTGTTTAGCGCAGTTTGACGGCAGGGCGTTACTGGCTGATTTGCCAGTGCCTGTGAGCGTGCTGCTGGGGGAGCGGGATAATCTTGTCCCGGCAGAACTGGCGGCAGCGTTAAAAATGCTGCAACCAGCGCTGGACTGTCAACTGATTGATGGTGCCGGCCATGCACCGATGATTTCCCACCCTGCCGAGACGGCAGCAATGTTAAAAAGCATGATAAATGGCTGAATTCAGACCTGAAAAACAAGGCGTGGCCGCATCGTTTGCGGCGGCAGCCCACTCCTATGATGATGTGGCGGTGCTGCAGCGGCAAACTGCCGATGAGCTGATCGAGCGTTTGGCACTGATTAAAATTCAGCCGCAAACCATCGTCGATTTGGGGGCCGGTACCGGCCGTAATTTGCCTTTACTTAAACAGCATTATCCGGCCGCCAATCTGCTGGCGGTAGATATTGCACCAGCGATGTTAAAACAATGCCGGCAGCGTATGCAGCAGGGCTTAAAGCGTTTCTGGCCTGATAAGTCGGTGCATTATCTGGCAGGTGATGCCGAAGCGTTGCCGCTGGCTGATAACAGCGCCGATTTACTGTATGCCAATCTGGCTTTGCAATGGTGTGATTTAACGGCGGCGTTTGCTGAAATTCAGCGGGTGTTAAAGCCGGGTGGGTTACTGATGTTTACCACACTCGGCCCGGATACCTTGCAGGAGTTGCGGCTGAGCTGGGCCGCGGTTGATGATTATCCGCATGTTAACCAGTTTCTGGATATGCATGATGTTGCCGAGGCGATGCAGCAAAGTGGCTTGCAGGATGCGGTGCTGGATGTTGATCGTCATCAGCTTGGTTATAACGATGTCATGCAAATGATGCGCGATTTAAAGCTGCTGGGCGCCCGTAATCAGTTATCGGGACGCCGGAAAAGCCTGACCGGCAAACAGGCCTTAAAAAATATGCAGGCAGCAGCTGAGCAGTTCCGCTTGCCGGATGGTCAGTTGCCAGCGACTTATGAAGTGATTTACGGCCATGCCTGGGGCGCAGAGCGGCATCAGACGGTGGCTGCGGATGGCAGTGTCCGGGTGAGTCTGGACCAGCTCAGAGGGCGTTTATGAATCAGGGTTTTTTTGTCACGGGAACCGATACGGAAGTCGGTAAAACGGTTATCAGTGTCGGTTTGATTAACCAATTACAGCAGCAGGGACTGCGGGTGGTGGCAATGAAACCGGTGGCCAGTGGTTGTGAGATGACCGCTCAGGGCTTACGTAATGAAGATGCGCTGGCACTGCAGGCAGCGGCCGACATTAAAGTTGCATACGAGCAGGTGAATCCCTATGCATTTGCACCGGCAATTGCGCCGCATATTGCGGCACAGCAGGCAGATACAGAGATAGATTTACAACGATTGGCCGATGTTTATCAGCAATTACAACAACAAGCTGATGCGACGGTAGTTGAAGGGGCTGGTGGCTGGTTGGTGCCGTTAAATGATAATCAGACAATTGCCGATCTGGCGGTGCAAATTAAGCTGCCGGTGGTGTTGGTGGTGGCGATAAAGTTGGGCTGTATCAATCATGCTTTGCTCACCGCGCAGAG